>JBBSTQ010000269.1:0-5143 GCA_038235745.1 Sphingobacteriales bacterium | reverse complement strand
CGTTGAAGAAAACCTCTAAAATTGCCACAAAAATAAGGGATGTCACCCTGAGCGGAGTCCGATAGCTATCGGACGAAGGGGTGTGTTGGGTACTTCGACTGAGTTTATCCTGAAGTTTTTGAAGGACTCAGTAGGACAAAACGGCTCTGCTTTTTGATATTGAAAATCAATTGACTACAAATAACGTCAATGGTAGCGGAGTCGAAGGACTCACATAATTTCGCTACTGATACTGTGGGTCCTCCATAAATGAAGGCCGGTTTGTAAGATGCGTTGATGTGGAGGACGTTCATTTATTTTATTGGATGTATGAAAGTATCGGCTTAAGTACAAACCGTCGAACTATAAAGTACATTATAAAATACATAAATAACGCACCGACAATTTTATCTAAAGCCGTTTCAAAATTGAAAATAACAAAGAACATCGGTAAAACTAATGCCGTTCCAATGAGATGGTTTGGAGCGTGTTGAATTACGTATTTGTATATACTGCCAATAATAAATCCGAATATTAATAAAATAATATTCATCCCAAATAGGCCAAAATCTACATAGCTTTCTGCGAAGTAGCCCAAACTTACAGAAGTCCCTCGATCTGCGCCGTAAAACTCCGTACCTGTATATAAAGTTGCTTTTTCTGAATCATCTATCACTTTCTTGTTAGGAAACAACAACCGTGGTTGAAAAATCCTAGCAAAAGCACCCGACCAAAGTTCTCCGCTTGTGTGAGGAATATTTTGGGGAACTTGCGTAATCGCTGCTGATAAAAAATCAATATACTCTAGTCTGTTTACCGTATATTCAAAACCATCTTTAACAGCATCCGGCCCCGCTTCGGTAACCAGTTCAAAAAGCTTAACCAATGACTCTTCCGTGGTTCGTACTGACACTTGTGCTTCAACACCAGCAGATAGGAACTTCCGGTATTCAGGCTTAACATATTGCCATAACATCAAAAAATAAATACCTAAAGAGCTAATTAGTAAGAGTGGAAAGATGTGTTTCGGCTTCAATCGATCTCCAAAGACAATCAGCATTCCTATAAATAGGGCAAAAAAATAATCTTTAAACCCCGAAAAATAACCAGTAAAACTTAAAATAATTTCATAACAAGCTACCAGCATGAATATTTTATACTGACCAGTTTGAAAAGAATAGATCATAAACAGAAAGAACAATGCCCATTTAAATTCTATCAATTTGCTTAGGGGTTGTTGTAAACCGCCTAACCCAAAAGATAAAGCAAGAAGTATTGGATAAGCAATTGAGCAGATTAAATATGCCTGAGTAAGTTTGTTAAACTTATAGTCTTCTGGTTTCACTTTGAAATTGTCTTTATCTTCGACCTTTAAGATGCGAAGCGCAAAGTGTATACCTAAACATTGGGCCAGCAAACCCGCTATGGCGGCGTAGAAAGCGGTGATGATTTCCGCAGGATAATCGTGTATATCAACAAAATTTTCTTCCGTATAATTTGCGTAAAACACTTTCACTGTAATGGCTATCCATTGAACCATCATGGCAATAAAAAGAATAGGCGAGTCTCCTTTTCTAAAAACAAGTCTTAAAATTATGAAAGGAACAATTAAAGCACTAATGGTTAAAAAAGTATTTTTTGACAGTACGGCGTAAATTAATCCCAGTACAAAAATGAGTACCCCTTCTCGACTTGGAAACTTGAATTTATCCAACTTTGGAAGTGTTAATACAAAGGTAATTTAACCTGAAAAACGAGAAAGATTGTTTTGCAGTCCACTTTTCAATCATAATACAACAAATCATTAGCACAAAAGTAAAAAATATTTGTAAAGAAGTGTCAATAGCTAGATCGTTCATATAAACAAATAACGGATAATGCAGGGCATATAATGCATAGCTTCCGTGGCCGGCTTGTTCAAAGAAAAAATTAAATATTTTTTTTCCAAGTGCTTTTAAAGGAGATGACCAGAGGTCATTTAACCGGAATAAAAGATAAAGAACCACTCCCATCAAAAAGCCTTGGCCTAATTCAATAACGGTAGCAGACGGAACAAAATCTTTAAACATTTGTATGGCCAATCCCAAAAATAAAAACAATGCCCAATTAATAGTGTGTTTTGGTTTTTTGAAACGATCGATTGCAACCTCAAAGCCCATCCACCATATTGCGAAAAGGCTTAAAAAAGAAAGCAAAGGAATGAATATTACGTACTTATTTATTAAAATCGAAACAACGGTTAAGCATACTAGCAGTATCCAAATCCTTATCCGAGCGTAAAGCCTGATTTTTATGATCAAATAGCTAAAGAAAGGTAAAAAAAGATAGAAAAACATTTCAAACGACAGAGACCATAGTGGTCCGTTTTTCCCGTACGGACTAAACCAATAGGGTGTAGCTTCTACAGCAGTTTGGAGAAACAATAAATTTCCAACAAGGTTGGTAATACTATAGCTAGGTTGATGAACATTTTTAATAAGTAGGCCTACAATCAAAGAAAATAGCAGAGCAAGCAGATAAATTGGGATTATTCTTTTAAATCTTTTATAGAGGTAAGTATTTGTTTGACCTTTGTTTGTCAATAAATTGCCCTTTAATGAATACCCAATACTAAACCCTGAAAGAACAAAGAAAAACAAGACTGCCAAATGATTTAGGCTTGACAAATACTGTAGAAAGCTATACAGGCGATCATTTATTACCCCAAAGAGTTTGGTTTCATTAAAAACCATAAAATGATGTATAACTACCAAGACCGCAGCCAGCCCTCTCAAACTATCGAGGATTCGAAAACGCGATGTTTTATTTGTACTCATCTTTAGTTTTGGCTTATCGCTATAGTTTTAAATTGCATCTCTTTATCATTTATAATGGGCAATAATTTCAGAAATCAAATTTTGTTTGAGCTAAGACAAAGACGTACAATTTCAAGAATTGTTGATACCTGTTTTTCTAGAGACCAGTCTTTTATTTTCTCCTGCGAAGCTATACCCATTTTGGCTAACTGCTCTTTATCCGACAGCACATTTAGTTTTTTGAAAAGATCTTCTTCGTCTCCAGACTTAAAAGTAAACCCATTTAAACCCTCTTCAACCAAATCCACTGCACAACCTACCTTATCTGAAACGAGTACCGCTTTACTGGCTGCCATTGCTTCGTTCACAGCCAATCCCCAAGTTTCTCCAGGCCCTTTAGAGGGCAAACAGAATAAATCACAAGCTTGATAGACCACTGGCATATTTTGCTGGTTTTGGAAATCCATAAAATGAACCCTTTTAGTCGATCCAGATGTGACCCTGAGAGATGTCACCCTAAGAGATATCACCCTGAGCGAAGTCGAAGGGGAAGTCGAAGGGGAAGCATCAGTCTTTAACTTCTGTTCCAATTCCCCATTACCTACAAATAAAAAATGTACATCGGTTCTTTTTAAAGATTTTGCAACGTTTAGCAATAGCAAAGGATTCTTCTTCTCCTCCAATTTACCGGCAAACAAAACTAAAATTTCCGAGGCTTTTATTCCCAAACTTTCTCGTAGTTCATTAGCTTCCTTTTTTCGGTCGGAGGCAAATCGATTGTTGTCAACGCTATGTGGCACAAAATGGAGCTGCGTTTTTTGGACACCAAATTTTTCGAAGTAAGCTTTGCTATTTTTGCCCACATACAAGGCTTTATCAATATGTCTGTAAACCCAATATAGGTAAATGCGCTTTATGTATTTCTTCCAGCCAAAATCCGGGTCCAACAGCGTGGAATCTCCCCTAAACCAAACGGGCACCTTACCTTTAAAATAACGTATCAATTTAAGGTGGCCTTGATACGCATAGCCATAAACTAAAATGGCATCTGGCGAAAACCCTTCAACTTCGTTGATTAAATTTGGTGTGATAATCCCACTGAAAGTTGCAGAACCTGGATTTTTCGATGTGTTTTTTGTAAAGTGATAGTCGTAACCTTCTAAAAGCGGAATATCCCACTGAATACTTTTCCCAAAATCAGGATCAAATTTATCTTCCAAAACAGCAGTTCCCCAAGTATAATACACTTTCAAATCCAAGTGCGCTTCTTTTGCTAGCGCCTGAAATAAGGGAGCATAATACTGTATCGGGTGAGTGGTAATAATTGCTAGTTTCAAATCCTAAAATTAAATATTATTGTTCCATCGCTTAAAGGCTTTGGCCTAAGTTTTGCGCTAAAGGTTTAAGCTATCTAACGCATCTGCCAGTGTCTTAGTTACACTTTTTGCCGAATATTTTTCAAACTGATTTTGATCGATTTTGCTGGCATCAAACCCTTTCATCAGCTGTAAATGCTGTTTCCATTTCTCTGGAAATTGAAGTCCAATTTGCACTAAACCTTCTTCGCCATTAAATGCCAGCACAGTTCCGGCTTGGGTATCATTGATCACTTTACAGGCAGAACTTTCTTGGTGCAGTACCGCAAACACAGGTTTACCACTCAACACGGATTGATAAACTTTAGAAGGCGTATAATGTGCTTCTGTACTGCCGAGTATAAATGCACCGTCGGCCGCATTTAAGTGTGTAATCACTGCTAAATAGGAAATTCTCTTTGGATACTCGAAAAACACTTTTTCCCAAAGCCCATATTTTTGTGCTAGTTCTTTTATGTTGAAACCGTTCGGGTCATTTGGTGAAGTGCCGGAGCCGATAAAATGAATTCTGCAATGTTGCATCAAAGAGGGGGCTACTTTTATTGCTTGCATCAACTCTTCTAAAGGTTTAAATGCTTTTGGCAACATGGCACCTGCATAAACAAAATCCAACACACCTGCCTCTTTTTTAAATAAAAAAGGCTGAATGTTTAAATCTGATACCCATTCGTGATCCCTTTTTTCGCCACCATAGGGCATCGCGACTGTTTTTACGGTGTCTATCAGCCTAGGGTTTCTTTGCAATACTGCCTCATAGTATCCGGGTGCAACACCACTAATCAAACTCGCATTTTTTACAGCATAAGGTTCTAACCATTCAGCTAACTTTCTGGCGACCCACGCTTTGCTAAACCGCTTCTCTGAGCCCGGCCAAACATGCACCCATGGGTCAATATAATCGATACCATAAAGAATTCCAGTTTTTGCATGGAGCAATGGCCCCAACAAAGCTGTAAAATTACTGGGTATCGGGATGTATAAAAAGTCGGGTTT
>JBBSTQ010000268.1:0-5145 GCA_038235745.1 Sphingobacteriales bacterium | reverse complement strand
GTCTTTATCTGCCAACTCATAAACAGAAGCCCAAGTTCCTAAATCGGACCATCCAAACTCCGATGGCATCACAAAAACATTGTCTGCTTTTTCCATGATACCATAATCGATAGAAATGTTTGTACATCGCTGAAAAGCAGTCTGAATAAAATCCTTTTCCGATGCAGAGTTATAATGATTCTTGCCATTTCTAAAAATTTCACTCATATCTGGCAAATGCTTGTCAAAAGCATCTATAATTGCAGAAACACTCCAAATAAAAATACCGGAGTTCCATAAAAAATCGCCACTGGCTAAAAATGTTTGCGCTAATTCCAAGTTTGGCTTCTCCATAAAGGTTTTTACTTTATGTAAATTATCCTCAATGGTATTTTCAGAATATTGGATGTAACCGTAACCTGTATCTGGACGAGATGGCTTTATACCCAAAGTAATCAAGCAATTATGGGTTTTGCTTGCGTACAAAGCCTTATTAATAGTAGCAAAAAAGTTTTCAGTCTCTAAAATCAAATGATCAGATGGCGCTACAACTATTTGTGCATTCGGGTTTAGCTGGTTAATTTTATAACAGCCATAAGCAATACACGGAGCGGTATTTCGCATAATCGGCTCCCCAATAATTTGATTATCGGTCAACGCTGGCAATTGTTCTTTAACCAAATCAAAATAATTTTCATTGGTTAAAATGAAAATGTTTTCCGCAGGTACTATTTTTTTTAACCGCTCATAAGTGTTTTGTATTAAGCTTTTACCTGTGCCTAAAACGTCTAGAAATTGCTTCGGAAATGTAGTTCTACTTACTGGCCAAAACCTACTTCCAATGCCACCTGCCATAATCAGGGCATAATTGTCTTTGTTCATAATTGTTTTTTATAAAATTCCTTCTCTCAATAAATCATGTAAATGTACCACTCCCTGGTATTGGTTGTTTTTAGTAACAATCAATTGGGTAATGTTAAATTCCTTCATTTTGTCAAGCGCAACCACCGCCATTTCGTTTTCACCGATGGTTTTAGGATTTTGGTTCATAATGTCAACGGCTTTTAAATTCTCGAAAGACTGATGTTTTTCCATCATTCTACGTAAATCGCCATCCGTAATAACGCCCCTAAGTTCCAGATTTTCTACAATAGCCACAACCCCCAATCGCTTTTTAGTGATCTCTAAAATTGCATCCTTAATAGTAGCATCAATTGCGATTGCTGGTTTTTCATTCTGATTGCTTAAGTCACATACCTTCAAATATAGCTTTTTACCCAACGCACCGCCTGGATGGTATTTCGCAAAATCATCTTTTGTAAACGATCTGCATTCAACCAAACAAACTGCCAAAGCATCGCCCAAAACCAATTGTGTAGTGGTGCTTGTGGTTGGCGCTAAATTATTTGGACAAGCCTCTTTTTCAATGCTACTGTCTAAAACGTAATCTGATTGGTCTGCCAAATACGATTTCGTTTCTCCCACAATGCATGCCAGCGGATTGTTGCCTTGCTTAAGTAACGGAATCAATACCTTAATTTCTGCGGTGTTGCCACTTTTTGATAAGCATAGCACCAAGTCGTCTTTTTGAATAATGCCTAAATCGCCGTGGATGGCATCTGCCGCATGCATAAATATAGATGGAGTGCCGGTGGAATTAAATGTTGCTACTATTTTTTGAGCTATAATTGCACTTTTGCCAACGCCAGTTACAATCACTCTTCCTTTTAGCGTAAGGATTTTTTTAACAAGCTTTTCAAAATCATCAGTCAGTTGTTCAGATAGTTTTTTAATAGCCTCTGTTTCAATGGAAATAGTACGATGTGCGATTTCTAAAATCTCTTTCGTTGACTTCAATTTGTAATATTTTTTAATTAAATATTTTTATGTCACAAAAATATGTTATTTTGATTGCTAAAATCAGCATGAGCTGTTTTTTTTTTGACGATAAAAATGCAGATTAAGAAATCTTTAGTAGATAATTTACAAACGTTTTTCGGTTTCGATAACTTTAAAGGTGATCAAGAAGCTATAATCGATAGTATTTTAGAGGGGAATGATACGTTTGTGATCATGCCGACGGGTGGCGGAAAATCGATTTGTTATCAACTGCCTGCTTTAATGAGCGAGGGTACAGCTTTAGTTATTTCTCCATTGATTGCGCTGATGAAAAATCAGGTTGATCAGTTGAGGGCTTTTGGTGGGCGAGAAAGCATTGCGCATTTTTTAAACTCATCTTTAAACAAAGCCGAAATTGCAAACGTGAAGCAAGATGTGCTGGTCGGTAAAACTAAATTACTGTACGTTGCGCCAGAATCTTTAACCAAACAAGAAAATATAGACTTTTTAAAATTGCTAAAAATTTCTTTTGTGGCGATTGATGAAGCACATTGTATTTCAGAATGGGGACATGATTTTAGACCTGAATATCGTAAAATACGTCAGGTAGTCAATAATATTGGAGATAACATTTCACTGATTGCTTTAACAGCAACGGCCACTCCAAAAGTGCAACACGATATTCAGAAGAACTTGCAGATGACGAATGCAAACCTCTTTAAATCTTCTTTTAATAGACCAAATCTTTTCTACGATGTACGCCCAAAAAATAACGTCATCAAAGAAATTGTAAAATATATAAAGAGCCACCAAGGCAAATCGGGGATTGTTTATTGCCTGAGCCGTAAAAAAGTTGAAGAGGTAAGTAATGCTCTAGAAATCAATGGAATAAAGTCCTTACCTTACCATGCAGGTTTAGATGCAAAAGTGCGAGCAGATACGCAGGATAAATTTTTAATGGAAGATGTGGACGTAATTGTGGCAACCATTGCGTTTGGGATGGGTATTGACAAGCCCGATGTTCGTTACGTGATTCATCACGATATTCCTAAAAGTATGGAAGGTTATTATCAGGAAACTGGTAGAGCTGGAAGAGATGGTGGCGAAGGAGTTTGTGTTGCTTTCTATTCGGAAAAAGACATTGATAAGCTGGCTAAGTTTATGAAAGACAAGCCTGTTTCTGAACGTGAAATTGGTACGCAAATTTTAAAAGAGGTTATCGATTATTCGGAATCGGCAGTTTGTAGAAGGAAGCAGATTTTACATTATTTTGGAGAGAACTTTAACGAGGTTGGTTGCAATAACAATTGCGACAATTGCAGAGCTGAAAAGCAATATTTTAGTGCTGATGAACCTTTAAAAACAATACTGGAACTGCTTAAAGAGTTCGGAGAAAAGTTTGACGACCATTACGTGATCAATGTAATTATGGGGCTGGAAACTGCTCAAATTCAATCGTACAAACACCATCAATCTAAATTTTTTGGAATAGGCAAGGAGCAGGGGCTTTTACTATGGAAGTCTGTTTTACGCCAAGCGTTATTAGACAATTTTATAGCCAAAGACGTTGATAATTTTGGCTTACTAAGGTTAACAAAATCTGGTGAGAGCTATATTGAAAATCCATATTCTTTACGTTTTATTTTAAACCGAGAAATGGAAGCCATAAGAAGTGATGATGATGACAACGCTCATCAGGTTGGTGGCGCTGTTGATGCACAGCTTTTGCAGATACTGAAAGACCTACGTAAAAAGCTTGCGAAACAGAAAAATCTACCGCCATTCGTGATTTTCCAAGATCCATCTTTAGACGAAATGTGTACCCATTATCCGATTAATATGGACGAGATGAAGCACATTTCTGGAGTAGGAAATGGTAAGGCGTCTAAATTTGGTGCAGCTTTTATTGAAGTTATCAAAAAATATGTTGAAGAGAATGATATTGACCGCCCGATTGACTTTGTCGTGAAAACTACGGCTAACAAGTCAGCTTTGAAGGTTTCCATTATACAAAATATTGACCGTCAGATCTCTTTGGAAGATATTGCCGCCTCAAAAGGTATCTCTTACGAGGATATTTTGAAAGAAGTAGAATCGATTGTAGGTTCCGGAACCAAGTTAAATCTTAATTATTTTATTGACGAAGTGATTGATGACGACCGCCAAGACGAGGTTTTCGATTATTTCAGAACTGCAGATGTAGATTCGATAGACAAAGCTTTAGCTGAATTAGGAACTGATGACTATAACTTTGAAGAAATTCAGCTGATGCGGATTAAGTTTATGTCTGAGTTAGGCAACTGATTTAAGCATAAGGCTGAAAGCAAAAGGCTTAAAGCTGAATGCAATGTGTAGAAGCAGTAGAGATTTCTAGCGCTTAACGCTGTTATGTTGAGTGCCGGACCAAACATCGCACAAATAGATGGCCCACTTGTATGAATGGATGTTGTTTGCATGAGTTGGATTGGAAATAACGAGCGCCACACATCGTCATGTTGAGTGCCCCCGATAGCTATCGGGGGAAACATCTCACAAATAGGTAGCCTAGTTGTATGAGTGGACTTAACTTTTGAGATGAAACGGGAATACTAACGCTACACCTCGTCATGCTGAGTGCCCCCAGGTAGCTAACGGGGAAACATCTCACAAATAGGTAGCCGACTAATATGAGCAGACCTTGCTTGTGAGACACTCATAGCAAAGGGATGGCTCTGCCACTTCCGTCAGCATGACGACGTGGAAATAGCAACTGCAGACAAATTTACAGCCAAATGTATTTTATCTAAAAAGATAATAGAACTAAAAAGAAGTAAAATCAGTATATAATCGTCCAATCTTTCATTCTCTTATCATAATCCAATAATTCACTCACTACATTATTCAATCCTTCTATCATTCAATTCTTCACTCATTAAATCAATGAATATTCCAAAACTAAAACACACCGATTCTAACAACTTCTTTTTGATGGCTGGTCCATGCGCTATTGAAGGCGAGGAAATTGCTCTACGCATTGCAGAGAAAATTGTTAAAATTACCGATAAGCTTTCTATTCCTTATATTTTCAAGGGTTCATACCGAAAGGCAAACCGTTCTCGATTAGATTCTTTTACGGGGATTGGCGATGAGAAAGCACTAAAGATCTTAGAAAAAATCGGTAAAGAATTTGGCGTTCCAACTGTAACTGATATTCACGAAAGTAGCGAAGCTAAAATGGCGGCTGCTTATGTAGATGTGTTACAAATTCCAGCATTTTTATGCCGACAAACAGATTTATTAATTGCTGCCGCTAAAACAGGTAAAGTGGTAAATGTTAAAAAAGGTCAG
>JBBSTQ010000267.1:0-5173 GCA_038235745.1 Sphingobacteriales bacterium | reverse complement strand
TCTGCTTGGACAATCTTAGGTGCAGGTGCAATTGCCACAGATCACCCATTAAACGTTGGAATGTTGGGCATGCATGGTAATTACGGACCTAATGTTTTAACGAATGAATGTGATGTTTTAATTGCCATTGGGATGCGTTTTGATGACCGAGTTACAGGCCGTTTAGATAAATACGCAAAACAGGCAAAGGTTATACATTTAGATATTGACCCAGCTGAAATTGACAAAAATGTTAAAGCAGATGTTCCTGTTTGGGGCGATTGTAAAGACAGTTTACCGATGTTAACTGAGCTGGTTGAGAAAAAATCTCATACAGAATGGTTACAGAAATTCCGTGATTTTGACCAAAAAGAATGGGATCAGTGTATTGATGCGGAAATTAACCCAACAGAAGGCGAACTTTCTATGGGCGAAATCATCAACCAATTAAATCAATTAACTAAAGGTGATGCTGTAATAGTGTCCGATGTTGGTCAGCATCAAATGGTAGCTTGCCGTTATGCTAAGCTAAACAACACCCGAAGCAACATCACTAGCGGTGGTTTAGGTACAATGGGCTTTGCTTTGCCAGCAGCAATTGGAGCAAAATTTGGCGCACCAGATAAAGATGTAGTTGCTATTATTGGTGATGGCGGTTTCCAAATGACTTTGCAGGAGTTAGGGACCATTATGCAGTCAAAAGTTAATGTGAAAATTATCATCCTTAACAATCAGTTCTTAGGAATGGTTCGCCAGTGGCAAGAACTATTTAATGATAAGCGTTATTCTTTCGTTGATATTACTAGTCCGGATTTTGTGGCACTGGCTAAGAGTTACTATATCGAAGGAAAAAGAATTTCTGAAAGGTCTGAGGTTGTTGAATCCTTAACAACAATGTTAAACCACGATGGGCCGTACCTTTTAGAGGTAATGGTTAAAAAGGAAAACAACGTTTTTCCAATGGTGCCACAAGGTTGTAGCGTAAGCGAAATCAGACTAAAATAATAACCCCGCCCCGAAAGGGGAAATCAATAAATTGATTTAAAATGGAATCAAATATAGAGAAGCAGGAATATAACATCACAGTTTATACCGAAAACCAAATTGGTTTACTTAACAGAATTGCCATTATCTTTAGCCGTAGAAAGCTAAATATCGAAAGCTTGAATACTTCGCCCTCAGAAGTGGAAGGAATTCATCGTTTCAATATCGTGATTACGGAAAGCGAAGAAGTGGTACGCAAAGTTGCTCGTCAGCTTGAAAAGCAAGTGGAAGTATTGAAGGTTTATTACAATACGAACGAGGATGTGATTTGGCAAGAAATGGCTTTGTATAAGGTGCCAACGAGTATCATTGCAGAAACGGTAAGTGTTGAGCGTTTACTGCGTGAGCATGGTGCAAGAGCAGTGGTAATTCGTAATGATTATACTGTTTTTGAAACGACAGGTCATCGTGAAGAAACTGATAAACTGGTAAAAGTACTACAGAAATACGGACTGATTGAGTTTGTAAGAAGCGCAAGAGTAGCGATTATTAAAGCAAGTGATGGCTTCCACTCTAAACTAAGGGAATTTGAACGGCTGGAACCAAGTGACGATGTAGTAGAAAATCAATACCTAAATAAGGGAGAGAAAATTTTTTCAATGTAGGTTTTCAAGTCCGCAGTTTCGAGTCCGCTGTCAGCAGTCTGGATGGATATACAAGCCGGAAATTAATAAGTAAGAATAAAATAAAAAATAAAAATTAGCAGAGTTTTAGTCTCAAACAGCGGACAACCGACTGCCAACAGTCGACTCTCAAAAACTAAAAAAGGAAAAAACAAAATGGCAAATTATTTCAACACACTACCTCTTAGAGATCAATTGAACCAATTAGGGGTTTGCGACTTTATGGACAATTCAGAATTTTTGGACGGAGTAGAAGCTCTTAAAGGAAAGAAAATTGTAATTGTTGGTTGTGGTGCGCAAGGTTTAAATCAAGGTTTAAATTTACGAGATAGTGGTTTAGATGTAAGCTACACTTTACGTAAAGAAGCTATCGAAGGTAAAAGAGATTCGTGGAAAAACGCTACTGAAAATAATTTCAAAGTAGGAACTTACGAAGAGTTAATTCCAACTGCTGATGTAGTAGTTAACCTAACTCCAGATAAACAACATACTGCCGTAGTTAACGCAATTATGCCTTTGATGCAAAAAGGAGCGACATTATTGTATTCTCACGGTTTTAACATTGTGGAAGAAGGCATGCAAATCCGTAAGGATTTAACTGTAATTATGGTTGCGCCTAAATGTCCAGGTTCTGAGGTTAGAGCAGAGTATGTTAGAGGTTTTGGTGTACCAACTTTAATTGCGGTTCATCCAGAAAATGATCCAGAAGGTAAGGGATTGGCACAGGCAAAAGCTTATTGTGTTGGTACTGGTGGTCACAGAGCAGGTGTTTTAAAATCATCTTTTGTGGCAGAAGTAAAATCTGATTTAATGGGCGAGCAAACTATCCTTTGCGGATTGTTGCAAACTGGTTCCATCCTTTCGTTCGATAAAATGGTTGAAAAAGGAATTGATGCAGGTTACGCTTCTAAATTGGTACAATACGGTGTTGAAGTTATTACTGAGGCTTTAAAGCATGGCGGTGTTTCAGGTATGATGGATCGTTTAAGCAACGTTGCTAAAGTTGAAGCTTTCAAAATTTCTGAAGAATTAAAAGACATCATGCGTCCGTTGTTCCAAAAACACCAAGATGATATCATGGCTGGCGAGTTTAGTCGTATCATGATGGAAGATTGGGCAAACGGAGATAAAAACTTATTGGCTTGGAGAGCTGAAACTGGCGAAACTGCTTTCGAAAAAACGCCAGCTGGTGATGTTAAAATTGGCAATCAAGAATATTTTGACAACTACCTTTTAATGGTTGCTTTTGTTAGAGCAGGCGTTGAATTGGCTTACGAAACTATGGTTGAAGCTGGTATTAAACCAGAATCCGCTTACTACGAGTCGTTACACGAAACTCCTTTAATCGCAAACACCATCGCTCGTAAGAAATTGTTCGAAATGAACCGCGTAATTTCTGATACTGCTGAATACGGTTGTTACTTATTTGATCAAGCTTGTAAACCATTATTAGCTGATTTTATGAAAAAAGTAGGTACTGATTTAGTCGGTAAAAACTTTAACGACGGTAAAGACGGTGCAGTTGACAACATTGAGCTAGTGAGGATCAACGATGTTTTACGTAACCACCAAGTAGAAATTATCGGTACTAAATTGCGTAAAGCGATGACTGCGATGAAAACTATTCAAACGGCATAAAAAGCCCCACCCCTTTGATTCCCCTCCCCGAAGGAGAGGGGAGCGTTGTGGGAAAGCTGAAAGGAATATAAAACGAATAAAATTCAATAAACGAAATAAGATAACACCCAAAACATCCAGGCTCTAACTCCCTCTCTCCCAATAGCTATCGGAACGGAGAGGGTTGGGGTGAGGTTCTTTATCATGCAGAGACCCATAGTCCATATCACAAATCTACGTTTGCAGTTTCAAAACAAATCCGTTTTTTCTGATTTGAATTGGACTATTAAGTCAGGAGAAAACTGGGTGTTAGGCGGAAAAAGCGGAAGTGGAAAAACAGCTTTAGCAAAAATCCTTACCGATAAACAAAGCTTTAATGGAGAGGTTAAAATCAACTTCGATACCGACAGCACTTTACCCGCTCAGGTTTTATATGTAGAGAGTTGGTATCAGTTTAAGAATGTGGAGGGCGTTGCAAATTTTTATTATCAACAACGTTACACCAGCCAACAGGCAAAAGAAACTTTAACCGTAAATGCGGAATTAGGGCATTTTGGTAAAGAAGAGAATTTGAATCTCTCTGATGCTGAAAAGTTGGTGGAAGCACTCGGTTTTTCGGGATTAAGGAATTCGCAACTGATAGAATTATCAAGTGGCGAACATAAAAAATTACAGTTGGTAAAAGCGTTGTGGTTAAAACCGCAATTGCTCATTATCGACCAACCGTACACCGGTTTAGACCTAGCTTCCCGTAAAAGTTTAAACACTTTATTGGATGATGTTGCTACCGCAGGTGTCACATTAATCTTGATTAGTAATGATGAAGAATTGCCAGTTTGTATTAACCGTTTTGCTAAAATAGAAAATGGTAAACTGGTAGAATTAGAAGAGGCAAAAGAAACAACAATTGTAAAGGAAGATTTTGAACGAACGCTTCCAGAATTTTTAAAGCAAGCGCCGGTTTACAGTTCAATCGAGATTGTTAAAATGGTGGATGTAAATATCAGCTATGGCGAAAAGCAGGTTTTAAAAAACATCAATTGGGAAGTTAAAGCTGGCGAAAAGTGGTTGTTGCAAGGACATAATGGATGCGGAAAATCAACTTTATTGAGTTTGATTAACGGCGACCATCCGCAATCTTACGCTAACGAACTTTATTTGTTCGGTAAAAAAAGAGGAAGCGGAGAGAGCATTTGGGACATCAAACAGCACATCGGTTTAATTTCTCCAGAATTTCATTGGTATTTTGATGCAACCGCAACCGTTTGGGATAGCATAGCATCAGGATTGTATGATTCGGTAGGGTTATTTCAACAATTGCCCTATACAAAAGCCAAGCATGTTGATGATTTGGTGGCATACTTCGGGTTGACCGAGTATAAAAAAGATTTATTGAGTTCATTGCCTTTGGGTAAACAGCGCTTGGTTTTATTGGCTCGTACGGTCATCAAAAATCCAGAATTGTTGATTTTGGATGAACCTTGTCAAGGTTTGGATAAGCAACAAACGGCGCAATTTAACCAGTTGGTAGATGAATTGAGCCATCACGGAATGACGGTAATTTATGTTGGACATTTTGAAGCACAACTGCCCAGCTGTTTGAATAAAAAAATAGTACTCAAGGAAGGTAAAGTGATTGCCAACGAAGAGATTACAAATAAAAGAATATTAGAAGAAGCATACTCAGTTGCTGAGTAATAAGAATTTAACAATCGCTTAAAAGCGAACAATTTTAAAAACAACATGTTACACGATCCAAATCGCATTTACATTTTTGATACCACACTTAGAGACGGAGAGCAAGTGCCTGGTTGCCAACTAACAACTTCTGAAAAGGTGGAAATTGCACTGCGTTTGGAGGCTTTAGGTGTTGATGTAATTGAAGCGGGCTTCCCAATTTCTAGTCCGGG
>JBBSTQ010000266.1:0-5184 GCA_038235745.1 Sphingobacteriales bacterium | reverse complement strand
CAAGCGTTAATTGTTTTAGATGGTGTTCCGGTGAGCAATAAGATCTCGGGAACCGGCTTTAGTTCGTATTTGTCACAAGATAGTCCTGTAGATTTTGGCTCTACCTTGTCAGACATTAATCCTGATGACATTGCAAGTGTAACAGTATTAAAAGGCCCAGGAGCAACCGCATTATACGGAAGCCGAGCTGCCGGTGGAGCAATCATCATTACTACAAAAACAGGCAAAACAGGTAAAGGTTTAGGTATTACTTACAATACTACAGCAAGTATAGATCAGGTAAACCGTTGGCCTGATTATCAGTATGAATACGGCGAAGGAAGAACTGACAAGTATTATTCTTATTTAGACAGTCCGGATGGGAAAAACACAAGTACAGGAGTTGCTGCGGGCAGAGCGTGGGGACCAAAATTTGAAGGTCAGCAATATTTTCAGTACGATCCTGCCACGTTAACACAATCAACAGAAAGAAGACTTTGGGTTGCTGATGAGAATTATATTTCGGGCTTTTTTAATACCGGTTTAACTTTTACAAATAACATCGCTCTTGAAGGCGGAAACGAAACTGGTTCAGCCAGATTATCAATTACACATCTTAAAAACAAGTGGATTTTACCAAATACAGGTTTCGAAAGAATTAATGCAGCGCTGTCTGCCAATCAGCAAATTTCTAAAAGGTTGAAGATTACTGGAAAAGCAAACTTCACTAATAAAATGAGTGATAATTTACCTGCAGCCGGTTACAACAACCAAACGCTTATGTATTTTCTGATTATCGGTACAGCGCCTAACATCAGTCCGGAGTGGTTTAAGCCGTATTGGGAGGCTGGTTTAGAAAATATTAAACAAAGGAGCCCTTTTAACAACGGCCCTGATAATCCTTATCTGGGTTTATATGAAATGCTCAACAAAATGGATAAAAAAGGAGTAATTGGGAATGTTAGTGCCAATTATGAGTTTTCTGACAAGCTGGATCTGATGCTAAGGTCGGGAGTTGACTTATCTAATGAAGCGAGATCGCAACAGCGCCCTTTTAGCATGACAAAGTACCCACGCGGTATGTACCGTGAACAAAATGTTTTCAACTATGAGGTGAATACAGACGCTTTGATCACTTACAAGGATAAAATAAACAGAAATATCAATTATAATATTTCTGCCGGTGGAAACTTAATGCGCCAAACCTATAATTTCACAGGTTTATATGCCGACCAGCTCTCTCAGCCTGGGATTTATCAAATATCAAACAGCTTAGATCAAGCAGTTGCCGATCCTCAAAAAATAGAAAAAGCGATCAATAGCTTATACGCTTTGACGCAGTTTTCGTATCAAAATAAAATATTTGTCGATTTGACCGGAAGAAATGATTGGTCTAGCACTTTACCTTATGGTAACAATTCTTTCTTCTATCCATCGGTAAGTAGCAGTTTTGTGTTAAATGAGATTTTTAGACTTCCGACAACCATTTCTTTTTCTAAGTTGAGGTTATCATGGGCTCAGGTAGGTAATGACACACGCCCGTACCAAACGGATAAATATTACGACAGAATTTACAGCAATAGTTTCACTAACCCATCTACACTTTTTAATGCCGATCTAAAGCCAGAAATCACTTCGAGTTTTGAGGCTGGACTAGATTTAAGGATGTTTAAAAACAGGCTTTCCTTAGATTTTGCGATTTATAACAACAACAGTAGAAATCAAATTTTGGCTATTCCTTTAGACCCTGTTTCAGGTTTTTCAAATGCTTTGGTAAATGCAGGTTTAATTAATAGTAAGGGTATGGAGGTCGCTTTATCAGGAAAACCAATTTTGAACAAAAGATTTAGTTGGAACAGTACTTTGACTTGGAGCAGAAACAGAAGTTACGTAAAAGAACTTGCGCAAGGTATTACAAATCAGGTAATTTATGCACACAACTCTAATGTGATGATAGAAGCTAGGGTAGGGGGAAGAATGGGCGATTTGTACGGTAGAGGTTTCCAGCGAACAACTGATGGAAAAATTATTTATTCTTCTATTGGACTGCCAGCACCTTTAGACCCCGAAAATAAAAAGTGGGGAAATGCTTTTGCGGATTGGAAGGCAGGCTTAATGAACGAGTTTACTTATAAAGGAGTAAGGTTGAGTGTTTTATTGGATATGCAAAAAGGTGGAGACATGTACTCGCAAACCAATCATAAGAACAACACACTGGGCAAAACCAAAATTACGCTTCCGGGAAGAGACGGCGGTATTATTGGTGATGGGGTCGTTTTAAACGCTTCAACAGGGCTTTATGAACCTAATACAGTTAAAGTTGGTGCCGATTCTTACTACAACAATATCTATACGATAAGTAATGCAGAGATGAACATTTTTGATGCTTCGTATCTTAAATTGAGAGAAGCCAGGATAGAGTTTAACCTTCCTCAAAAATTCATTACCAAAATTGGTTTACAAAAAGCAAGCATTGCCTTTTATGGCAGAGACTTGTTTAACTGGACTAAGTTTCCTGGGTTTGACCCCGAAGGAGGCAACCTAAATAACGGAACCATTACTCCGGGAGTAGAACTTACTCAATTTCCATCCACCCGTACTATTGGAACTAACCTAACCATCAAGTTTTAAAATTTTGTTATGAAAAGATTTAAAATTCAACACTTTACATTGGTAGTGCTGCTTATGATATTATCAGCTTGTACCAAAAATTTTGAGGGTCTCAATACAGATCCTAATCGGCCAAAGCAAATTACTCCGGGAGTGATGTTGGGGCAATTGCAGTACAGGTTGGTAAATACGAGCATTACTGAAGCAAAATCATTTACTCATGAGCTAATGCAGGTTGACGCACCCCGTTCAAGTACAAACGGCGTAGGTTTACACCGATATGTGGTCAATCCGGGGGAGGCAGTTTGGAGTAGTTTTTATGATAGCATGACTGATATTCAGGATGTTTATCAATCTTCAAAAACTTTGGGCGAGAATAACTATGTGGCCATTGCCTTAATTTATAAAACCTGGGTTTACGCTATCTTAACTGATTTATATGGAGATATTCCTTACTCACAAGCTACGCAAGCGGCAAACGGAAATATTTACCCCGATTTTGATAAGCAAGAGGATATATACACTCAACTTTTGTTAAACTTAGACTCAGCAAATAATTTAATCAATACTTCTAAAGCATTAACCTACGGCGGAGATTTGTTGTACAATGCAAATACTGTCTCTGGTGGAGTTAATGCTGGGATGGTTAAATGGAAAAAATTTAGTAACTCTCTTAAATTGAGGTTATTACTTAGAATCTCCAAAAGGGAGGGAGAAGTGGATATCAACAGTCAAATTGCTGCAATTCTTGCCGATCCTGTAAAATATCCGGTTTTTACCAGTAATACGGATGAGGCGATATTGAGATATCCCGGGTCGTTTCCTTATTATAATCCCTATTTTAACCAAAGACAGTTAGAATGGCGGGATGGTACATATTTTAGCAAGTTTTTTTTAAATAAAATGGTACAGGACAACGACCCTCGCAAAGCGGTTTGGTGTACCACGGTAAAAGTTAATGGTGTTGATGTTTATCAAGGCATTGAGAGCGGTTACCCAACGACAACCGAGTATCAAGTCGGTAAAAATACCAGCTATAACGATGTAATGAAAACGTTGCCTCAGCTAGGGGTAATGATGACTTATTCTGAAATAGAATCAATAAAGGCAGAATTAGCTTTGAAAGGATTTAGCACAGGCAAAACCGCAAAACAACATTATGAAGATGCCATTGTAGCTTCAATGAAGCAATGGGGCGTTACTTTGCCTGCCAATTACCTTACTCAAACCGGCGTGATTTATCCAACAGGAGGCACAATTGCCGAACAATTAGAGCGTATTATGGTGCAAAAGTACTACGCTTATTTTTTTGTGGATTATCAGTCATGGTTTGAAAAAAGGAGAACAGGTTATCCAGTCCTGCCCAGAGGATCAGGAATCCCAACAGAAAATAAATTTCCGAACAGAGTACCATATCCCACCTATTTACAGTCTTTAAACAATGAGAATCTGCAAAAGGCTGTGATAGGTATGGGCGGAGATAATAGTGATATTAAAGTATGGTGGGCCAAATAATTAAAACTAAAAAAAATGATGAAAATAAAAATGTTGGTATTGGTGCTGCTATGCTCATCAGTATTTGAAATTAAAGCACAATCAGTTGATCAAAAAAATCAGATCAAAACTATAATCGTATTTTTTGATGGATTGAGGCTCGATTATATTACTAAAGAGTTGATGCCTAATGTTTATGATTTTAAGCAGAAAGGAAGTTACGGTGCTAAACACCACAGCGTTTTTCCAACGGTAACACGTGTAAATGCATCCTCTTACGCCACAGGTAGTTATCCTGGCACTCACGGTTTAATGGGAAATACAGTTTATTTCCCCGAAGTTGACTCATTAAATGGACTTAGTACCGGCGATGCGGAAAAGTTGATGGAAATTACTAAAGCAACTGATGATCATTTGTTAACCGCTATTTCTCTAGGAGAAATGGTGGAACAGGTGGGTTCTAAAATGATGGTTTTTAGTTCAGGATCTAGCGGACAGGCATTTATGCAAAACCATAAATTAAGTGGTGGCGCAGTGGTAAATACCAGTATTATTTTGCCTGAAACTTTTAAAGACTCTGTTGTTAAAGAAGTGGGGGCAATTCCCGCTCACGCGAAACCTAATTCAGCACAACACCGATGGATTACAGATGCCTTGATAAAATTTGGTTTGCATAAAGACGGCCCATTAATTAGCGCTATCTGGTTTTCTGACCCAGACGGAACAGCACATAGTGATGGGATTGGGACAAAAACTGCAAATGCGTCTATAAGGAGCGTAGATGAACAATTCGGTAGAATTATTAGGGCATTAAAAGATAAAGGATTATCTGATAGCATCAATGTGATTATTTCTTCGGATCATGGTTTTATTACGAATGTAGGCAAACAAGGATTAACTGAATTTTTGATAGCGAAACGTTTTAAAAAAGATAAGAACTCGGATGATGTTTTAGTAGTTGGTGGGGCTTTATATGTTAAAAACCATGACGTAAAAATCATGCAAAGCATTGTTGAAGCGTTGCAAAAAGAGAAATGGGTAGGCGGTATATTTACCAAAGCCAATGGCAAAGACCAAATGAAAGGTGTAATTGATGGCACT
>JBBSTQ010000265.1:0-5193 GCA_038235745.1 Sphingobacteriales bacterium | reverse complement strand
TTTGGTTATTTCGGTTATCATTTCGGCTAGTTTTTTCTGCTGTAGCTGGAAGGAAGCAAGTGGCTTATTAAATTGTTTTCTTTCTTGGGCATATCTCAACGCAACATCGTAGCAATCCATCGCTGCACCTAAAGCTCCCCAGGCAATCCCAAACCTCGCTTGGTTTAAACAGCTAAGTGGTGCTTTTAAGCCTTCGGCTTTGGGTAAGATGTTTTCTTTAGGGATTTTAACGTTGTCAAACACCAGTTCGCCAGTGGCAGAAGTTCTCAAAGACCATTTCCCATGGGTTTCTGGAGTGGTAAAACCTAAAAATCCACGCTCTACAATAACTCCCCTAACAATTCCTTGTTCATCTTTTGCCCAAACTATTGCAACATCCGCAAACGGCGCATTAGAAATCCACATTTTTGACCCATTTAGTAAATAATGGTCGCCGTTGTTTTTAATATTGGAGGTTAAGCCAGAAGGGTCCGAACCGTGGTTTGGTTCTGTTAAGCCGAAACAGCCCATTAATTCGCCACTTGCTAATTTTGGTAAATACTTTTGTTTCTGCTCCTCGCTCCCGAAAGTAAAAATAGGATACATTACCAAAGAACCTTGCACCGAAGCCATCGACCTAATCCCCGAATCGCCACGCTCAATTTCCTGCATAATAATTCCGTAAGAAATATAATCTAAACCTGCACCGCCGTATTCGGAAGGGATGGTTGGTCCAAAAGCTCCGATTTCGCCCAAACCTTTTATCAAATGTTTGGGGCATTCCGCCCGTTGCGCAAAATCTTCAATAATAGGCGTGACTTCTTTTTTTACCCAATCCCGTACGGTTGTCCGAATCAGTTTGTGTTCCTCTGTAAACAAATCATCCAGTAAATAATAATCTGGATGGTTGTAAAGATCTTTTTTTGAGGGCTTTTTTTGGTTGGTTGGTTTCATGAGGCTTGGCTTATTCTCAAATTTAGTGAAAACCCCTCAGTATTGTTGCGAAAAGTGTCTTTCGATTAGACATGTCGTTTAAGGTATTTGCTAATTTTCAGAAATCTTCACAAGATTTATTTTTGTTAGACTGTAGGTTTGCAAGAGCAGTTCCTGTTTTCTTACAAACTTGTTTTAAAAGTTACACGTTGTTCTGTCAAAATAAATACTCTTATATTTACGTAATGTGCGTTTTTAAGTTCAAGAAAAATTTTATATGAATCTAATTCTATAGTTCAGTGATACGAGTTTATTGATGCATGCGTAACCCTTAAATTAGAACATTATGATTAAGACAATCGTGACACCGGAAAAAAATACGTTGTCTTTGACTATACCAAATAGTTATATTGGAAAAGAGATAGAAGTATTATTTTATGCCAAAGACGAGTTGGTTGAAGAACCGTTAATTTCAAAAAAAATTATGGCCGATTTTAATGGTGTACTCTCTGAAAGCGATTATCATTCTTTAAAATCTAATACAGAACAAGCCCGAAAAGAGTGGAACAGAGATATTTAATCGACACCAATGTCATTATAGACAATTTTGGAGGCAAGCTAACTGAAAACGGAAGAAATCTTCTTTATTCTATTAGAATCACTATTTCGGCTGTTACAAAAATAGAAGTCCTTAGCTGGCACAATGCCACCGAGGATCAGTTAAGACCACTGAATGCTTTTATGGAGATTGCAAACATTTAGTCAATTAATGAAGCTGTTATCGAAAAGACAATAGCGCTAAGGCAAGTCAAAAAAATATCTCTTGGCGACGCTATAATCTCTGCTACTGCACTTGTTTATAATTTGATTTTGATTTCTCGAAATACTGCTGACTTTAAGAATATTGATGGACTACAGGTTATCGATCCATTCAAATTGTAATTTTAATTTTGGGGGTAGAAGAATGAAAACTTTTAGTTAAGTGTCATCTATTTATCAAGTTTACTTGAACATGCTAACTATAAGTTAATTAGGTCTCTTTCCGATTTCCGAGAATTTATGCTAGAAGCGTAAGGCTAACGCACCCATTTTTTAATAGGTTTGAAAATCTAATCCATAGTAATTCTAACAAAACTAGCTACTAAAAACTTTGATTTAAATCTATTAACCATCATCTTTGAATATGAGCAAGACTTTAGCTACTATTGGCTTAAATGGTGCGAGATTTAACGCCGCTGTCGGTTGGCATCCCGAAGAGAGACTTCTAAAAAATAATTTTTTGGTTGATATATCGGTAAGTTTTGAAGTTGAAACGGCTTTCACAGATGAGAGTTTAACCGATAGTGTAGATTATATGCAACTGCATGAGATTTGTCTTCAGGTTTTTAGTGAAGAAGCAAAGCTGTTAGAATCTGTAGCGCAGCAAATAATTGATAAAATAATAGAACAGTTTGCAGGATTGCAAGAAGTCAGTGTAACCATAAAGAAGCTGAACCCGCCGATAAAAGCACAAATAGAGAGTTCATTTGTGAAATTAGTTTTTAAAAAGTAAGATGAGATTTAATCCGGTCAATCAAAAAGTAATTAACAAATTTAACAAGCACTGTGGAGAAGGGAATGTGTTTACCGATCAGGAAAGCATTTTTAAATACAGCAAAGACGAGACTGAAGATCTAAGTTACTTTCCGGATTTAGTTATTAAACCAAGAGACGTTAAGGAGATTTCCGCAATATTAAAATACTGTAACGAAAATTTGATTCCGGTAACACCAAGAGGCGGCGGAACGGGTTTGAGCGGTGGCGCACTGCCGGTTCATGGCGGCGTGGTCTTGAGTTTGGAGCGTTTAGATACCATCATTGAAATTGACGAGAAAAACCTACAAGCAACTGTTGAACCAGGTGTAATTACCGAAGTTTTTATGGATGCGGTGGAAGAGAGGGGCTTGCTTTACCCAGTTGATCCATCAAGTAAAGGAACTTGTTTTATCGGTGGAAATATAGCGCATGGCTCTGGCGGGCCAAGGGTGGTAAAGTACGGAACCATTCGAGAATATGTTTTAAATTGTGAAGTGGTTTTGCCTACTGGCGAAATTATTTGGACAGGTGCGAATACGTTGAAATATGCATCGGGCTATAATTTGACGCAGTTAATGATTGGTTCTGAAGGTACGCTTGGTATCGTGACTAAAGTGGTTTTGAAATTAATTCCGAAACCTTTGCACAATATATTGTTGATGTGTGCTTTTCCATCAAATGAAGATGCCTGCGCTGCGGTTTCGGCGGTTTTTAGGGCCGGAATTACGCCGTCTGCACTAGAGTTTATGGAGCGAAAAGGTATTGAATGGGTAACTGAATACGATAACCTGAATTTCGCAATTCACGTTGATGCGGAAGCTTATTTGATGATTGAAGTGGACGGCAACAACATGGATACGCTGTTTAATGATTGTGAAGTGATTAATGAAGTGGTAGAAAGACATCGTTGTATCGAGGTTTTGTTTGCCGATGCAGCCGCCCAAAAAGAAGAATTTTGGAAGATTAGAAGAGTAATGCCGGTGTCCGTAAAATCTAACTCTGTTTATAAGGAAGAAGACACCGTAGTTCCACGAGCAAATTTACCACAGCTGATTAAAGGGATTAAAGATATTGGTGAAGTTTACGGCTTTCAGTCTGTTTGTTACGGACACGCTGGGGATGGAAATCTACATGTTAACATCATCAAAGGAACCATGTCTGATGACGATTGGACGCATAAGCTGAAAGACGGAATTAAAGAGATTTTTGAGTTAACCGTGGAACTCGGCGGAACTATTTCTGGCGAACACGGCATTGGTTTGGTGCAAAAAGATTTTATGTCCATCAAATACAGTGAAGTTCATTTGGATTTGATGCGAGGAATCAAAAAGGTTTTCGACCCAAATGGGATACTGAATCCAGATAAGATTTTTTAAACAAAGTAGGCTAAGATGAAAAATCTTAGCCTACTTTGTTTTTTTATCAAAGCTTCACGTTTTTCAACCTCAATGAATTTACAATCACAGAAACCGAACTAAAACTCATTGCCAAAGCAGCAATCATCGGCGAAAGCAACATCCCGAAAAACGGATACAATAACCCAGCTGCAATCGGAATTCCCACTATATTATAAGCAAGTGCGAAAAACAAGTTTTCTTTAATGTTTCTCATCACTTTATGGCTCAGCATTTTTGCTTTAGCAATTCCGTTTAAATCGCCTTTAACCAAAGTGATGGATGCACTTTCAATCGCTACATCTGTCCCGGTTCCCATGGCAATACCAATATCTGCTTGTGAAAGGGCAGGAGCGTCGTTGATTCCATCGCCAGCCATCGCTACTTTTTTGCCTTCGTTTTGTAAGCGTTTAATTTCTTCCAATTTGTCTTCAGGCAGCATTTGGGCTTTGTAGCCGTTCAATCCTAAAGTTCCGCTTACCGCCTTTGCGGTCGCGTCATTGTCGCCGGTCAACATGAAAACTTGTAAACCTTCGTCTTGTAGCTTTTTAATAGCGTCTTTAGCACCGTTTTTTATCTTATCAGAAATAACTACGAAGCCTACTGCCTTTTTACTGATGGCTAAATAAGAGACTGTTTTCCCCTTCTCTTGTTCCTTCTTAACATCGTCTGCGAGTTTATCTGAAATGGATGCTCCAACTTGCTCCATCAATTTCTGGTTCCCCAAGGCCAAATCATCGCCGTTAAGGCTACCCGTTACGCCTTTGCCAGTGACTGCTTCAAAAGCTTTGATTTCTTTGGTTTCGATGTTTTTTTCTTTGGCATAATTTAAAGTTGCCTGCGCTAAAGGATGTTCACTGTTTACGTTCAAGGAGGCGATTTTTAAGATTAAATCTTCCTCAGAATATGCAGAATCATCACTGACCACTTTTTCTACCGATGGTTTTCCTTCAGTAACGGTTCCGGTTTTATCAATGATCAAAACATCCATTTCATTCAATTTCTCTAACGCCTCGGCGTTCTTAATTAGTACACCAGCAGATGCACCTTTTCCTACACCAACCATCACTGCCATCGGCGTTGCCAAACCTAAAGCACAAGGGCAGGCGATAATCAAAACTGCAATAGCATTTACAAAAGCGAAAACATAAGCAGGCTCAGGGCCGAAAATTGCCCAAACAATAAACGTAATAACAGATGTTAAAACAACAATCGGCACAAAAAAGCCCGAGATTTTATCAGCCAGTTTCTGAATAGGTGCTTTTGAGCGACTAGCATTGTTCACCATCTCAATAATCTGCGAAAGCATGGT
>JBBSTQ010000264.1:0-5214 GCA_038235745.1 Sphingobacteriales bacterium | reverse complement strand
AGTAAGCACTTCTCCTTACGGAACGCCTCAAAGATCAGCGACAGGTTTTGATACCAAACGGATGAATATGCTTTTGGCGGTTCTGGAAAAACGTTGTGGCTTTAGATTAGGCGCAAAAGATGTGTTTTTAAATATTGCAGGTGGCATTAGGGTAGAAGACCCAAGTATAGATTTAGGTTTGGCCGCCGCCATTATTTCTTCCCATGAGGATATGCCGGTTCCATATAAAGTCTGTTTTGCTGCAGAAATTGGTTTATCGGGAGAAATTAGAGCAGTTACTCGAATTGAACAACGAATTGCCGAAGCGCAAAAATTAGGTTTCGAGCAGATTTTCATCTCCCATTACAACAAAAAAGGATTGGATTTATCGAAGTATAGTATTGAGGTAAAAACGGTTTCCAAGATTGAGGAAGTGTTTAGTTTGTTGTTTGGGTAGGGGGGCCTGAGCGGAGTCGGTTGTCATCCTGAGTGGAGTCCGATAGGCTATCGGACGAAGGAATAACCACGGAGTTCACAGAGGTTTTTTACGGAAGTTCACAGAGCTGGGTAGTTTTGTTTAGCCTTGATGCAAGTTTATTAGAGCTAGGCACATTTTCAATTGCAACAGCACATGGCAGTTTCTACTATATCAGTTTTAGGTGTTTTTTTAATTGCAAAAGCGCTTAATATTTCAAACATGTCAGTTTATGAAGTTTAAGTAATATTTTTAGTTGCAAAACCTCAAGGCATTTTAAATTTGTAAATTGCTACTTCAAATTTTAAAAAGCGATTTCTCCTATGAAATTTAAGTTATTAAGTCTGTTTTTCTTCTTTATTACCACACTATCAATCGCACAAACATCGCCACAGCTAAATTCCTCTGAGCTACTATTATCCATAAAAAAACTAGGCGTTACCGGCAGTGTTTTATACATCGCAGCACATCCAGATGATGAAAACACTAGGTTATTGGCTTATTTAGCGAAGGAAAAACTATACAAAACAGGATATTTAGCATTGACCCGTGGCGATGGTGGACAAAATTTAATAGGGACCGAACAGGCAGAAGATTTAGGTTTGATTAGAACGCAGGAACTTTTGGCAGCCCGCAGAAATGATGGTGCTGTACAATTTTTTACAAGGGCAAATGACTTCGGATATTCAAAAACTCCTGATGAAACATTTAACATTTGGAACAAAGATTCCATTTTGGCCGATGTGGTTTATATCATCAGAAAATTTAAGCCAGATGTAGTTATCACAAGGTTTCCACCAGATGAAAGAGCCGGCCACGGACACCATGCTGCGTCCTCGATTTTAGCGCAGGAAGCTTTTGTTAAAGCCGCAGATCCAAATATGTTTCCAGAACAGTTAAAAGAAGTTTCCGTTTGGCAGGCGAAAAAAATTTTTTGGAACAATTATAATTTTGGCAGTAATAACAATACATCAGAAGACCAGCTGAAAGTTGACGTTGGTGTTTACAATAACTTGCTAGGAAAAAGCTATGGCGAAATTGCAGCAGAAAGCAGATCGATGCATAAAAGTCAGGGTTTTGGTAGCGCTAGGCAAAGAGGCAGTAGCACCGAGTATTTTAGCGCCTGGCAAGGCAAATTGCCCAAAAATGGTTTAATGGAAGGCATTAGTACAGACTGGAGCGAGATTAAAGGAGCAGCTAAAATTGACGAAGCAGTAAAAGGAATAGTTGGTAGTTATAATCAGCAATACCCTGCCAAAAGCATTCCGCAACTTTTAAGTTTATATCAAGAGCTTTCAAAGTTGCCAAAAACTGATTTGGTTAATATCAAAATAAAGGAGTTGAAGGATATTATTTTAAGTTGTAGCGGCACTTGGTTTGAAGCTTATACTACCTCAGCTTTTAACGCTGTAAACACCCCTTACAAAGTAAAGGTTGAACTGATATCGCAAAGCCCAGATATTAATATTGTGATTAAAGATTGGAATAAATCTATTGCTTTACAGCCCAACAAATTGGTAATTGTTGATGGAGAAAAAACCGCCAAAAATATTAGCCAGCCTTATTGGTTAAAAGAAAAGCATGAAATCGGTAGATACAGCCTTGCAAGCCAAAGTTTATTGAACAACCCAGAAGCTACACCTGCTGATTCTCTTAATTTTACTGTAAGTATTGACGGGGTTCAGCTTGACTTTCAGCGTTCGCTTGTTTATAAATATACAGACCCAGTGCGTGGTGAGGTTTATCGACCGTTAGCAATCACACCACCAGTTACCGCAACAATTAATACCAAAGCATTTGTTTTCAACGACGAAAAATCAAAGACCGTTGCTGTAGCGCTGAAAGCTTTTAAGGAAAACGCAACAGGCACAATCAATATCACTACCCCAAAAGGATGGAATGTATCGCCAGAAAAAACCAGTTTTAAATTTAAGGGCAAAGATGAAGAACAGAGCTTAGTTTTTACAGTTTCGCCAAATGCGAATTCGCGGAACGGTTTGCTTAAAGCAGAACTTATAGTTGATGGAATAAAATACGATACCGGAATAAAGACCATCAATTATGAACATATTCCTACAATTACCTATTTCCCTCCCGCACAAGCAGAATTGGTAAAACTTGATTTAAAGAGCTCCGCAAAAAATATCGGTTATATAGTTGGTGCTGGCGATTTGGTTCCAGAAGCCTTACGCGAGATAGGCTTAAATGTTACGTTGCTATCCGAAGGCGACTTGGCAAGCCAAAACTTGAGTATTTACGATGCGATTATTGCGGGAGTTAGAACGTATAATGTTAACCCAAGGATGAAGTTTGTGCAGCAGAAATTGATGGATTACGTAACTAATGGCGGGGTTTATTTGGTGCAATACAATGTAAATAGGGGCTTGGCTACTGAGCAAATTGGTCCCTTTCCTTTTACCATTACTAGAGATAGGGTAACAGAGGAAAATGCGGTGGTAAAGTTTGCAGACCCAAATAGTAAAGCGTTAAATTATCCCAACAAAATTACAGCAAAAGAGTTTGACGGTTGGGTTCAAGAACGCGGAATTTACTTCGCTAGCGATGTTGCCAATAAATACGAAAAGCCTTTAATGATGAGAGATACTGGCGAAAAAGAAAGCGCCGGTTCGTTACTGATAGCCGATTACGGGAAAGGCAAATTTGTATATACCGGACTTGTTTTTTTTAGACAACTGCCCGCAGGTATCCCTGGGGCGTATAAATTATTCATGAATTTGTTGGCGAAGTAGACTCTAAGACGTCTGTGTTCAGGCTCAGATTTTTCGCTATTAGACGCTTGTCCGTTATTTGAAAAATAAATCATCGTTAAAGTAATGGCTCGATTTTTAACCGAGTCCAAAGAATTAGCGGAAAATAAAAGAAAGTTCAATCAATTGAAATTGATGTAATCTTAATGCGAAGCATTATAAGAAGCTTAAAAGAAAAATATGGAAATATTAATCATTGCATTACTGATTTTACTAAATGGCGTTTTCTCTATGAGCGAAATTGCTCTCGTGTCAGCAAGAAAATTTAAATTAGAAGCCGCCGCAAAAAAGGGAAGTAAAAATGCACAAAGAGCTTTAAACCTATCAAGCAATCCTAATACATTCCTTTCAACTGTTCAAATAGGAATTACTTTAATAGGTATTTTAACAGGTATTTATAGCGGTGATAAAATAACTGATGATTTAGTATTACTCGTAGAAAAGGTAGACTATTTACAACCCTATGCGGATACTATCGCAGTAGCTTTAATAGTTATCGTGATAACTTATTTCTCGATAGTTTTTGGTGAATTGATACCTAAAAGAATAGGTTTAATTTTCCCCGAAACAATTGCTTCCATGGTGTCTGGGCCAATGAAAGTTATCTCCATCATTACAAAACCCTTCATCTGGCTGTTAGGAGTTACCAATGACTTATTTTTTAAAGTATTTGGTATTAAGACTCAGCTAGATGGAATAATTTCTGAAGATGAAATTAAGGCAATTGTTAAAGAAAGCGCAGAAAAAGGCGAAATCCTTAATATAGAACAAGACATTGTCAAACGTGTTTTTGCTTTAGGCGATAGAAAGGTTCGTGAATTAATGATTCATCGAAGCGACATCGTTTGGTTTAATGTAGGTGATGATTTAAGCATAATAAAGAGTAAAGCCGAATTAGAGCCCCACGCTGTATACTTAGTTTCTGATAATACGATAGAAAGTTTAAAAGGAATTGTCTATATAAAAGATCTTTTCTTTAATGCCAACCGCCTTGAGGATTTTAGCTTAAAATCTTACATAAAAAAGCCTTTGTATGTCCATGAAAATAGCTCCGTTTACAAACTACTTGAAGAATTTAAAATAACCAATATTCATTATGCGATAGTTCTTAATGAGTACGGTTCTATTGAAGGTATGGTAGCGATGAATGATATTTTAGATGCTTTAATTGGAGACTATGCAAGCGAAAGAAATTTAAACCAATTTAACATATTAAAACGTGATGATAATTCTTGGCTAGTAGACGGACAATACTCATTTCACGAATTCATGATTTATTTTGATTTAACTAATATAGAAGAAAGTGCAAATTTTACGACAATAGGCGGATTACTTTTACATCACCTAAACCATATTCCTAGTGGAGGTGAAAAGATTTATTGGAATGGCCTCAAGCTGGAAGTATTAGATATGGATAAAACTAGAATTGATAAAATTCTTGTTACCTATAATACCGTTTCTTAGCGCTGTTTAGATGTTTATGGAGAAAAAAGTGTTTTGATAATAAGTAAAAACGCATACGGTGACTGGCAAGTTGCAAATGTTCAACATTTAAGAAGTATAACTATTGTGAAGCAATTTCGACAGACGCTATAATTTATTATTATTGAGTAAACAGATTGGAAAGACGAAAGATTAAAATCAATCCATTTTCTTTAACTCGTCTTGGATCAACTCGGTTACCATTTCTATTTCTTCAGCTAACGCCTCTTGTAAACGTTTTATATGTTGTTCGTCAATTTCCTCTACGTATTCAATCTCCCTAGCCAAGTCAGCTAAAATCAATAAACCGACACCAGAAGCCGTTCCAAATAATTTGTGTCCTAAAGCATTAATTTTTTTTAAGTCTGGCGAAACAAGTTGATCTTTAAAATTGGTATTTACCTTGGTAATTTCGTCAATGCTTAAACTCAACACCATCTTAACCATATCATTATCGTTGCCCATAAAGTCCCTTACGTTGGCCATGGCAAAGTGGATTGCAGGCTGTTT
>JBBSTQ010000263.1:0-5222 GCA_038235745.1 Sphingobacteriales bacterium | reverse complement strand
GTAAATGCAGGGCCACCTTTAACATCGCCCAAAGCATAAATATTTTTTGCCGCTGTACGCAGATTGTTGTTCACAATCACATGTCCTTTTTCATCGGTTTTAATACCCACTGCTTTTAAGTTCAAATTCTCCGTCTGTGGCTTTCTACCTGCCGCAATCAGAATATGACTACACGAAAAAGTTTGATTTTTTCCTTTAATCGTTGCCGTTACCTTTTTCGCTTTTTTACCGCCTATCGCTGATACTTTGGCGCCTGTATGTATCTCGATGTTTTCTTTAGCAAATATTTCCGTCATAGCAATACAAACATCTTCATCCTCATGCGGAAGCAAAGTTTTGGACTGCTCCAAAATGGTAACCTTTGCACCAAAACGGTTCATCATTTGACCCAACTCCAAAGAAATATATCCTCCACCGATGATTACCAAATGCTTTGGCACTTCTTGAAGTTCTAATAAAGTGGTAGAGGTTAGGTAATCAGTGTTCTCGACCCCTTTAATACTTGGAATCAGCGGACTTGCACCGGTATTTATAAAAATCTGCCTGCCTTTAATCTCTAATTTCCCATCTGTCGTTTTGATTTTTAAAGTTTCCTTATCGACGAAAGAAGCTTCGCCCATAATGATCTCCAGATTTTTAGTCTTCTTTAACCCCTTAATGGCTCCGTTTCTAAAAGACTTTACAATCTTTTCTTTTAAGTCATAAACAGTAGCATAGTCGATAGATACATTGTTGGATTTAACACCCCAGTCTTTAGAGTTTTTAACAATATGTGCCACTCGGGCAGAAAAAATCATGGTTTTAGTCGGCGAGCAACCATCGTTAATGCAGGTTCCTCCAATCACACGTTTCTCAATCAGGGCGACTTTCTTTCCCGCTTTCGCCAGCTTCTTAGCTAAAGGAATCCCCGCTTGCCCAGCACCAATAATTATCGCATCAAATTTTTTCATATCGTTCTTTTTTTGGTTTATTAACCCGTTTTTATTATACAGCGCACCTTGATTAATTTCACAGATAGTCAAGTTCCTATTCCGTTATGTAAGTTTTAGCTTTGTGCCTTTTTGCTTTTGACCTTTTTTAAGCTTTATACATTTTAATTATAGCCTTTATACAATTAAGCAATAACTCTACCAAGGGCAAAAAAAGAGAGGCTGTCTCGGTTAAGAAACAGCCTCGGCTTTTAGGGTTAATTGTTAGGTTGTTTTATTTAAATTCTGAAGAGACCGAATTAATCTTCCAATCTTTTCCAGCTTTGACCAGCGTAATATAGTTTTCCCTGATAAATGTATCGTAAACCATGCTCACTTTCACGAGCGTATAAGCTTCTGTGTTAACAACCACAGCTGACAATACTTCGCACTGCTGGGTAACACCTTTATTTTTGCTGCAAAATGCAAGCTCTTCGCTTTTTGAGTGGCTAACTGCTTTTCCATTTGTAGCGATACTGAATTTAGCGTCGTCTGTAAATAGTTTGTTGAAATTGCTTAAATCGCCATACTTAATCAGATTGACGTAGTTGCTTACACTAGCATTCATACTTTGACCAGAATCCGAACGGTCACTTGCACTTGCGAAACTTACAGTAGCCACCATCATCACTAGGGCCAAGATTGATTTTTTTAGGTTAATTTTTTTCATCTTGTTAATTGTTTAATTGTTTTGGAATATAGACGACTACATTAACGTAAAAGTTACAAGCCAATGAGAAAAAAAATAATAACCACAAGTTCTAATAGCACATAGTGATCTGATTATCATTATTTTAAATGAGATAATATTTTAAATAAACTGATTCAAAAATTAAAATTATACCCATTTTGTGTACGCAGTGACCAACATTTAACCACATAGGAACATAGATCAGCTGCTAAAAGAGAGTATATTTACCTCTAATAGCATTGAGGAACGTAGGCTTTGCATCCTGTTTCCTCCTCAAAAACTATTTATCTATGTGTTGAAATAAAAAAATTAGACTATTAACCCTGAATTCGATTATTAAAATATTAATTAGGGCGTTCAGGCGGGCTTTCCGTTACTCCGAAGGAGTTCCTTTGGAACAATCTTTTTACTCTGAAGAAGAGCAAAAAGGACTTCCACTGAGCCAAGGGCTTCCCTTTGGGACAATCCCTAATGCAAAAAACTTTATGAATCTAAAAAAAAGACTTTCTAAATATCTTAGACGGCTATTAAAAATCGAACTCAGGTTATTATATAATTGCAACTGGCATTAGCTTATATTAAATGCTATAAAATGACCATGTACACCGGAATTCAATATGAGATATTGATAATTAAAGCTACCATAAACCTTTAATACAAAAAAATCCCCGCCTGTAAACAGACGAGGATTTTAAATCTATTGTGCAAGAAATCTTTATTCTTGCATATTTTTATCTTGTCCCGATTGTGGAATAGACATTCCTTTGGGACTATCGGGATTAAAAAACTAAGCTCCTAAAACAATTCTTTTGAAAGCAGTAACCGTTAAACCTTTAGAAGTATCATCTAAAAATTTACGGATATCTTTTGAAGAATCTTTCACAAACTCTTGGTTCAATAAAGTTTGTTCTTTGTAGAACTTGTTCAATTTACCAGCAGCAATTTTTTCAATCATCGCTTCAGGCTTACCTTCTGCTCTAATTTGCTCCTTAGCAATTTCTAATTCTTTTTCAATGATACGAGAATCAACGTCCTCTTTATCAACACCAACTGGGCTCATTGCAGCAATTTGCATTGCAACATCTCTTCCAGCTTCATCTAAACCTGCACCGTCTTGGTTAAAACCAACTAAAACAGCTAAACGGTAATTTCCGTGGATATAAGCAACAACTTTATCAGCCTCGATGATCTCAAATTTAGAAACACCAATTTTTTCGCCAATTTTACCAGTTTGGTCAATAATTAAGTCAGAGATTATTGCGCCATCCATCTCTAAAGAAACCAGTTCTTCAATAGTTGTTGGGCTAGTGGCAACTGCTTTATCAGCAATTGATTGAGCAAAAGCAACGAAATCAGCATTCTTAGCTACGAAATCAGTTTCGCAGTTTACTTCAACAATAATTCCTTTTTTACCGTCGGCAGTGGTTCTAGCAATCACAACACCTTCGTTGGAATCTCTGTCTGAACGAGACGCTGCTACTTTGGCACCTTTTTTACGTAAATAATCAGTTGCCGCTTCAAAATCGCCGTTAGCTTCAGTTAAAGCTTTTTTGCAATCCATCATACCTGCGCCAGTTTGCTGACGAAGTTTGTTTACATCTGCTGCAGAAATTTGTACTGTAGACATTTTATTTTCCTTTTTAAATTTTTTACTAAAAACAATGGGTTGTTAACAACAAGCCGAAATAAACTTCAACTCACAGCTAACAACCCATCACTAAATTATTTACTCTCCTTTTGCTTCTTCCGTAGCAGCAACTTCTGCAACTACTGGAGTTCCAGCATCAGCACCTTTACGAACTCTTTTACCTGGTTCTGCCGGAGCTTTTTCTTCTTTAGCTTCTGGAGCGTCAACTTTTGCTTTTTCAGCAGCAGCTTCTTTATCGCTTTCAGCATCTTTCTCTTGCTTGCGTTCTTCTAAACCTTCGTTGATTGCATCAATGATGATGCCTGCAATTAAAGATATAGATTTAGTAGCATCATCATTCGCTGGGATAGGGAAATCGATATTTGACGGGTCAGAGTTAGTATCCACCATTGCAAAAGTTGGGATATTTAACTTCAAAGCCTCAGTAACAGCGATATGCTCTTTTTTAACGTCGATGATAAATAAAGCAGCTGGTAAACGGTTTAAATCAGCAATACCTCCTAAAAGGCTTTCCAATTTGATACGCTCACGCTGAATCATTAATTTTTCTTTCTTAGAAAGTACATCGTAAGTACCATCTTTGCTCATTTTGTCAATGTTAGTCATCTTTTTGATAGATTTTCTAACAGTAGCAAAGTTGGTTAACATACCACCTAACCATCTTTCGGTTACGAAGGGCATGTTCACAGATTTTGCGTATTCTGCAACGATGTCTTTAGCTTGCTTCTTAGTAGAAACAAACAATATTTTACGACCAGATTTAACAATTTGTTTGATAGCAGAAGCTGCTTCTTCAACGCGTGTTAAAGTCTTGTTTAAGTCGATAATGTGAATTCCGTTACGCTCCATAAAGATATATTGCGCCATTTTCGGATTCCATTTGCGGGTAAGGTGACCAAAATGTACACCTGCATCCAATAAGTCCTGATAAGTTGTTCTTGCCATTGTCTTGTCCTCCGAATATTAACGTTTACTGAATTGGAATTTCTTACGAGCTTTTGCTCTACCTGGTTTCTTACGCTCAACCATACGGTTATCACGTGTCATTAAACCTTTAGCTCTAAGAGATGGTTTTCTAATAGCGTCTAATTCAACAATAGCTTTAGCGATAGCTAAACGGACAGCTCCAGCTTGTCCGGTAACACCACCACCTTTAACATTTACAATAACATCGTACTGTCCTGTAACTTCAGCAACAATAAAAGCCTGATTTACAACGTACTGTAAAGGTAACGTTGGGAAATATTCGGTGTGATCTTTACCGTTTACGGTAATGGTACCGTTGCCGTCTTTTAAGTAGATACGGGCAACTGCAGTTTTTCTTCTTCCAGAAGTATTAGTAACTGACATTTCTTTTCTCCTTTAAATTTAAAATTTAACTTCTTTAGGGTTTTGTGCAACATGTGGATGCTCAGCACCTGCATATACATACAGATTTTTGAAGATCGCCCTACCTAAACGTGTTTTAGGTAACATACCACGTACAGCCTTCTCTATGATACGAGTAGGGTGCTTTGCCATCAACTCTTTTGGAGTAATGAAGCGCTGACCACCTGGGTAGCCAGTGTATCTAACATAAACCTTGTTAGACATTTTATCACCTGTCAGTTTAACCTTGTCTGCATTGATAACGATAACATTATCGCCGCAGTCTACGTGTGGGGTAAATGATGGCTTGTTTTTTCCTCTGATCACCTTAGCGATGTTAGAAGACAAGCGCCCCAAAATCTCGCTCTGAGCGTCGACAACAATCCATTGTTTGTCAACGGTCTTTTTATTGGCAGAGACAGTTTTGTAACTTAACGTATTCACTTGCTTTGTATTTAATTAATAAAATATAGTATTTCCCCAATTTTTTTAGGGACTGCAAAGATAGAACTATCCTTTTTAATATCAAAGTGTTGGGGTGGGATTT
>JBBSTQ010000262.1:0-5242 GCA_038235745.1 Sphingobacteriales bacterium | reverse complement strand
TGTTGCCGTTCCAAAAAAGCGGTTTAAACATGCAGTTGATAGAAACCTGATCAAAAGAAGAACCAAAGAAGCTTACCGTCTTCATAAGGATTTACTTTTTTACCAACCCCTAATCGAAAAAAATCTTAAGATTATTTTGTCTTTCAGTTATGTTGGAAAAGAAGCTCACGAGTTTAGTTTTATTGAAAAAAAACTGAAATTGGTTTTTTTAGAGGGTTTAAAACAGGTTACGTAATGATAGATTTTTTGCAAAAAATTATCGGTTATGTATTTCTGTCGATTATCAAAGTCTATCAATACCTTATTTCTCCGCTGTTAGGCAGCTCTTGCCGGTTTACGCCAACCTGTTCCCAATATGGAATAGAAGCCATCAAAAAGCATGGTGCTTTTAAAGGTGGTTGGTTAACACTCAAACGAATTGGAAGATGCCGTCCTTGGGGAAGCCATGGTCATGATCCTGTTCCTTGATTTTGCTTTATATAGATTTTCAGCGCCTTACCCTTAGCTTCAGCTTTTTATTTAAACAAATATGTCACTGATCCTGCAAATTGAAACTGCCACCCAAACCTGTTCTGTTGCGCTTGCCGAAAACGGCGTAGTGCTAAACGCGGTCGAGAAAACGGATAGGAACATCCACGCCTCAAACATCACTTTGTTTGTTGAGGAGGTTTTAAAGGAAAGTAATAAAGCCTTGAAAGATTTAGATGCTGTAGCGGTAAGTATGGGACCGGGTTCTTACACGGGCTTGCGAATTGGGGTTTCTACAGCGAAAGGTTTGTGTTACGCTTTGGATATTCCGCTGATAGCGGTAAACACTTTAGAGGCAATGACGGCGGGCTTTAAAAGCAAGTGTTTTTCTGTGCGACACGATACTTTGTTTTGCCCCATGATTGATGCCAGAAGAATGGAAGTGTATTGCCAGGTTTTGAACGGCGACTTAAAAGTGTTGTTGCCAACAGAAGCCAAAATTATTGATGAAAACAGTTTTGCTGATTTTTTAAAAGATAACGTTGTTTACTTCTTTGGCGATGGTGCGGCGAAATGTGAAGAAACAATCGGCTTAAACCCAAACGCAAGAATAATGGATGACTATTACAATACCGCAAAAGATCTTAGTTCTTTAGCTTTTGAAAAATTCAAAAATACGGATTTTGTTGATGTTGCTTATTTTGAACCTTTTTATTTAAAGGATTTTGTAGCGACAACCAAGAAAGCTTAACGTCTTTTATTATTCCGTTTATCGTTTTTGCTACGGTTTTTATCAATCTCTCTATTTTTTTTCTGGAGTCTTTTCCGCTCTTTCTTACTTAATCTACTTACAAACCCAGTTTCTTTATCATTTAAACCTGGAATGTATTCTGCGTTGCCAATGTCCTGCATTTTTGGGCCAAACTTCACATTTATTCCGATATAAAAATCAGCTCGGGGATTGCCTTTACCAATATTTTCATCCTTTTTGATATAAGATTTGCTGAGGTAGTAAGTCGGGAAAATTTGTTCACTGCCTAAATAAAACTCCATGTTAGGCGATTTTACCATCACTTGCGAACCAAAATTTAGTTTGGTATCTAAATCATAAATTGCATTTGCGCTAAACACAAAATTATTCTTGCGTAGGTTGTTGATCAAAGCAATTTGCCCTTGCGGGTAAAAAACACTTTTAGAAAACACAAAAACAGGTTTGTAAAAGCCAAACTCTTTAGAAGCGGCAAATTCTATTCTGGTATCAATTTTACTATTGAAAGACTCTTGTACTTCGGTTGAGTTGAAATCACTCTTAAGTTGGTCAAATAATCTTGCTGTTGAGTTGGCAGAATCTGCATTGAGCACCGTTACTTGACTATCAAAAGTGTAATTGGAAGTTTTTTTACCCCAATGGATAAAGCCAGCATCCTTTAAGTTTGCCGTAAAATAAAAACCGCTGGGCGTTTGGTAAGATGCCGCTAAACTTACCGCCACCCCTAAGTTTTTTATATTCGGAATTAACTGTTTAAAAGTGAGTTCTTTAAATCCGAAACTGGAAATGTAATCTCCCTTAACGCTGGCTGTGTAAGAATTATTTGGGTTAATGGTCAATTGCGAAGAGGCAATATTTACTTTGTTGTAGATTAACCCGTTTAACAAACTGGCTTTAGCTCCAAAGGCCCACCGTTCGTCATAGTTTTCCCGATAAGTAATGCCTAGTTGCCAATAAGCTTGGTTATAACCTTTTGAATTAAAAGCGTTGATGTAATCTGTTTGAGCGAAGTTTTTATAACTATCCAATAAAGCTAAGGTTTCATTGGTGGTGGTGCCTAAACCTTCTTCCCTCAGTTGTAAAGAAAAGCCAAGTTCTCTGTTGTAGTTTTGGGTTTTAAAAATTTTGTAGTTGGCAATGTAAATGTTTGCATTTCCATTTAATTGGTTGCTTTTTGCTTCGCCAAAGTTGCCCAAGCTGGTTTGGCTAAATGCTCGGGTAAAAAGCAATTTTTTAAATGCTGTTTCGCCATCGCCAGCAAAATTTATGAAACCATTGATGTGAGGGAGCAAAGTCAACGCGTATTTTCTGCTGTAATTTTTCTGGAAACCTTGCTGTACAGGATTTTCAAAAGTATCAAACTGTGTCCCGGTATGGTATAGCGATACATTTTGCGAAAATGACAAGAGTGGCAAAAGGGAAACGAAGAGGAAACCAACTACTTTCTTCATGTTTAAATCTATCGTATAAATCTGGTAAATTTTAATTTTACCCTAACTATTAAAATTAAAGTCCCGAATTATCAATTTCAGGAAGCAGTTTTTCTTCTTCAGGCGTGTGGTTCATATATAAATTTGTGAAAAACTTATCCTTATCTGCACTAAACTGAATAGCAAATCCATAAATAGATTGCCAATTAAAATTTTTGTCTCTGAAACTCTTGTAAGCGGGACGACTTAAAAAAGACCTGACGATAGGTTTTGAGTTGCTGTTATGCACAAAGTAAAACACATTGCCTTGGTTCGATAGGTACTGCTGAAAATTTATGTTTTTATCTGTTAGGCCAATCAAATTTTGCGATTTGTAGTTGTTTAAAAATCGCTTTAAAGCGGTTGTGTTATTTGCAACTACCAAATGGTTTTCAATGGTGGCGTAATAAGGTCGCTTAAATTGTTTAAACGGATCACCAAAGTAGTTGTACATTATAAACGAATCATCAAAATGCCTAATGTTATCTGATACTTCTGAACTAATGGTAGATAACAAGAAGGACAATCTGTTGGTATTGGTGGTTTTTATAATCCCAATCTGGTCGCCAGATGCAACTTGAAATACGCCAAACTCTTTCCCTAAAACGGGCAGTATCTCTTTGTCTAAGTTGATTGCATGTTTTGAAGAGATGGTTGCAATCTGTTCACTTAGTTTTTCATCTTCCTTTCTGTAGATCAACAGATCTTTTAGCCCTTTTTTAAATTTAGGATAATCCGAAACGTAATAAATCGCATAATTTGCTATGTCGTACGGTAAAGTTTTAGCCAACGTGGTAACACCTGGCTGTTGATCCAAAAATAAATTGAAGTAATTTTTCGCTTTTAAATTTGGGGTAGTAATGCCACTAAACATGAAAGCATTTTTTTGGTAATTTATGTTTAGCGATGCAGAAGCATCAATTGATTTCAAAAAATAAGTCTCAGACGGATTTTTTCTGGATGAAAAATGATTTGCAAAATCCCGAATCATCGGAAAATTGATGTAGAGGTTGGCGATGGAGTTCTTGTTTCTAAGCGCACTAAAATCTGCATTAAAGTTTTTATTTTCTGTGCCGTCTTTAATTTTTGCGATGCTTTTTTTAACGAGACTTTCCGTAAAACTACCCACTACCAAGTTTTTGTAAACGAAAAAACTAAATGAGGCTTTGTTGCTGAAAAGAATTTGATAAATGGTGTTTTCTTTATCTGCGGTTTCGGTTACTTTGTATTTCTTTTTAAGTGTAAGCATTAAATCTTCCTTATCGGTTGCATCAACGGCAATTGGCGCAACAATCAATAAATCAGAAACATACTTATCAGTTGGGTGTATCGAGAAGAATATATCGCTCTGCTGAAAACTTTCGGCTACGGTGGCATCATCAACAAACATTTGCTTCAGCGCTGTGAGGTGTTTTGCATTGTCTTTGCCCAAAATATCAGTAAAAAGCGTAAATTCTTTAAAAATATCGTAGAAGTAGGCTTCGTTTTTATATTCAAATATTAAAGATGCATCTTGAGGCAAAACGTTGAATATTCTTTCATTAGAGACGGTGGAGGCATTTAAATTTTTAAAATATAACCAAGTAACGGCAATTATCAATAAAAACAGGGCACTTATAACAAAAATCAGCTTCTTCATTTCACAAAATCCTAAGCTACAAAAATAGATTTTTAACACAAAGGCAGGAAATTGGTTTCATCTTTATTAAATTAGCAGACACATCAAACAAAAATGAACAAGAGAATAATAATTACAGCAGCCGTTTTCGGGATTTTAGCCGTTATTTTTGGTGCGTTTGGAGCGCATATCTTAAAAAAGATGATTACTGAAAGTCAGCTTGAAACGTGGCATACAGCAGTTCAATATCATTTTTACCATACATTAGGTTTGCTTTTTCTATCAACTTTTGCTAGGTTCAAAAATAATCTGATCAACATTGCCGCTTACTGTTTCGTTTTTGGGATGATTTTCTTTTGCGGTTCCCTATATGTGATTGCGCTTAAAGATGTGTTAGAAATTAACACCAAATTTATTGGACCTATAACTCCGTTTGGCGGATTGCTGTTTGTTTTTGGATGGGTTGGCCTTTTGTTAGCTGCTATAAAAGATAAGTAAATGTTAGATTTTGATACGGATGAGTCTTTTCAGCAAACCGTTTTTGTTGAGGTTATTTTGCCCTTGGCTCTTCCTGGCACTTATACGTATCGTGTTCCAAAACATTTAAGCCAGCAAATTGCAACCGGCAGAAGGGTAGTTGTACAGTTTGGGAAAAGTAAAATTTACACCGCAATTGTCTTCGCTATCAGCAATAAAGCACCCACAAAGTACGAAGCAAAATATCTCTTAGACGTTCTAGACGAGAAAGCCATCGTTACGGATACCCAGTTGAAACTGTGGCAATGGCTTGCCGAATATGACCTGTGTACTTTGGGCGAAGTGATGGCAGCTGCATTGCCTTCGGCATTGAAATTGGCGAGCGAGACACGTGTTGTTTTAAACCAGCAACACAGTTTTGACAAAAGCCAATTAAACGAT
>JBBSTQ010000261.1:0-5253 GCA_038235745.1 Sphingobacteriales bacterium | reverse complement strand
CTATAAAACAATGGAAGAGCTCAAGATCGAATTAGAGATAATTGTAAAAAGTCTTGTCACTAAAGAGTTTATCATGAGCCTATGCGGGTTCAGCTATTTCTTTAACTAAATTAGACCTTTTTATATACATAATTGGTATAATCTATACCGTTATTAAAAACAGATATTGATTTGTTGCTAATTCCAACATTCAAAATTCTGTATTTTGGAGGAAATATACTTATAGACTCTAGATGATAATCAACGGTTTTACCATCATTCAATGTCCTTAAGTAAAGGCTATAATTTCTATTGTCCAAAATGTCCAATACAATAGTCTTTGATTTTTTACTTTTTAAGTAGTTGATGTGTTCTAAAATTTTAACATCTCCGTCTATCTTCAAGCCAAATGTGTTCGAGTTACTTTTTGCAATTAAAGAAATACTTTTTTCCAAATCGCTTTTGTTCTTGATTTGTACTATGATATATCTGCGTAGCCCTTTAGATATAAAAACAGAGAGAATAAATAATAGGGTATGAGCGAGAATCAGTTTAAGAATTCTTTTTCGAATTTTGCTTTTCTCTCCCGTCTCGGAAAGGTAGAGGGAAATAAAATATATGAGTAAAACTAGTGGAAATAGATAAATTGTGTTATATCCGCTCAACGCACTATAGTCGTTGTAGTTGAAAAAAATTAAAAGAATTATGCCAAGAACATCTAACACTACAGAGAACATTAAATAATAAAACACGATTTTTTTTAGTGTATCCATGATTTGTTAAATTTTCACTTGATCGCTACACCCCTATAGTTATGTTGTACTTTTTGCGAACCCATCGTTTAAACAAACATTAGCTTGCAAGTTATTTAACATTGTCTGCCAGTATCCTCAACCTTTATCGAAGTTATCTAATTTTGTTGAATCTGGTATGTCATTTCGGTCAGTCAAGCTTTCTGCTACTCGAATGTGGAAGGTAGCTAACCATTAAAATATTACAGCGCAAGCAGGACTGTGCAGGACGCTAATTCGTAAAAATTTCCGTTAATTGGTCATCGATTAAAAACCGCAATCGAAACAAATTATTTATAATCAAAATTTTAAAAACCGTACCCAAAAAGTACCGTGATTAATCCAATTATGAAAAAAGTAACTCATTCAAACTCAAAAAGTAGAATTTTTCTGTTTACGGTCATTGGCTTTTTAATAAGCTCGTTTCTAGGCTTTTCGCAAACCAAAAAAAGTGCTCCAGACCAAGGCAGAACAAAGTTTAATTTCAACCTAGATTGGAAATTTATCAAAGCGGATGTTAAAAACGCTCAGGATCTAAATTTCAGCGATGCCAACTGGTCAACAGTAAGTGCGCCACATACATTCAATGATGTTGATACTTTTGATGACATGAGTATAGGTGGTCATTACGGAGAAAAAAACCAGTGGCGAGGAACAGTTTGGTATCGGAAACATTTTAAGATACCAGCTTCTGACGCTGGTAAAAAAGTTTACATAGAATTTGAAGGGGTACGCCAGATTGCGGATGTTTACATCAACGGCAAACATATCGGGCAAAACCAAACTGGGTTTATTCCATTTGGTTATGATCTTACACCATATTTAAAGGCTGGCGAAAACATCGTCGCTGTTAAAGTGAACAACGACCGTAAAAGTGATGATTTTAGAGACAACGATCCTTTGGTTTGGAACCACGAACATTGGCATCCAACACATGGTGGAATCTACAGAAATGTTTATTTGCATACTATGAACCCTTTGCACATAACGTTGCCACTTTATGATAATTTAAAAACCGTTGGTACTTATGTTTACGCAGAAAACATTACCGAAAAGAATGCCGATGTAACCGTTAAAGGAGAAGTTTTTAACGAGTACACTAAAGCGATGAATGTCACTTTTGAAACAAATATTGTGGATAAAGATGGCAAAGTGGTAAGTGTTGCAAAAAGCGAAAAAGAAGTTAAAGCGGGCGAGAAAGTTACGTTTTCTACAACTTCAGCAGTTACCAATCCTAACCGTTGGTACACCAGAAATCCGTATATGTATAAAGTGCTCAGCATTTTAAAAGTTGGTGGCAAAATAATAGATACCTACGAAACACCTCTTGGAATCAGAAGTTTTGATTTTAATAAGGACAGTGGATTTCATAACAATGGAGAGTATGCAAAATTGCATGGCTGGGGACAAAAACCAACCAATTCTTGGGCTGGTTTAGGTGCGGCTTTGCCAGATTGGTTAAGAGATTATACTTATAAAATGATGGACGATGCTGGCGGGAATTTTATCCGTTGGGGACATTCCGCTGGTTCGCCAGCAGAAATTGCCATGGGTGATAAATATGGTTTTGTGACGCTGATGCCAGGTGTGGCGGGCGAATCGCAAGATAATGGCGAAACTTGGAGAATTAGAATTGCGGCCTTTAAGGATATGGTTATTTATTACCGTAACCATCCATCTATTTTTATTTGGGAAGGTGGCAACTGGGCAGAAATCCCTGAACATTACGAAGAATTATTGGATGTTATTAACACCTACGATCCTAACGGAAAACGATTGTTAGGAAACAGGAGAGCAGACAACAATGCAGAATCTGGTAAATATGTAACTATTGAAATAGGAACAGAAGGTTGGGAACGTGAGTTTCCGGATTTGCCAATTGTAGAAAGTGAATACCTGAGGGATGAAGCGCCGAGAAGGGTTTGGGACAAGCAATCGCCAGACGATAACTTCTTTACCAACCCAAACATGTCTAAAAACACCTATAAATTTGGTTCAGAGCAATTTGCGGTTAATCAAGTTACGCAATGGTGGGATAAAATGGGCAAGAAACCATATCACGCTGGTGGTGCCAATTGGATTTTTTCTGACGGACCACATGGTGGTAGAAGTGTGACCGATGTAACCAGAGCAAGTGGCGAAGTGGATGGTGTTCGCTTACCTAAAGAAGCCTTCTTTGCAACAAAAGCAATGTGGCGACCAGAAGCACAGATCCATGTAATTGGGCATTGGAATTATGAAGCTGGGAGTAAAAAAGACATGTACGTGGTTTCTAACTGCGAAACTGTAAAAATGTATGTGAACGATAAATTAATTGCAACAGATGTTACACCAACAAGTGGCTATTTATTCACTTTTAAAGATGTTGCGTGGCAAAAGGGAAAAATTAAAGTAGAAGGTTACATCAATAATAAACTGCAAACTTCGCAAACTAAAATAACAGTCGGCGAACCTGTTGCCATTAAGATGACACAAATTGTAGGTCCAAAAGGATGGAGAGCAGATGGTTCTGATATTGCTTTAATTGATTTTGAAGTAGTTGATAAAGAGGGCAACAGATGCCCCTTAGACCACGGGAAAGTAGATTTTACAGTTTCTGGTGCTGGCATTTGGCGTGGTGGTTATAACAGTGGCAAAGTAAATAGCACCAATAATTTATTTTTAGATACTGAAGCTGGTATCAACAGAGTTGCTGTTCGTTCGTTGTTAAAAGCAGGAACGGTAACAATTACGGCTAAAAGAGACGGTTTAAAATCGGCAACGGTAACCATTACCTCCAAGCCGGTAGATTTTAAAGATGGATTAACAAAAGAACTTCCACAAACTTACAGTAGTAATTTGATTAAGCCAGAACCAATGCCAGTTCATGTGCCTAAAATGCCAGAATACATTCCCGGTGTAACCAATAAAAGTAAGTTGTTTACCAAATTCAGTTATACTGGAAATGGCAAATCCATGTTGCGGACAGACATGAACTGGGGTAAAAAAGCTTATACAGATTTAGACCATAATTACACTGTGATTCCTAATTATTTACGAGGTGCTGAATATGTAAGAATGCCAAATTCTGACACTAGATATTGGGCTAGAGACCAATTGCAATTTGTTGCCGGTGTTGATATGGATATTTATGTTGGGCATGATGATAACGTAAATTTACCTGCATTTCTTAAAGATGATTTTGTCGATACAGGAGATGACATCGATTTAGCCGGGGTAAAAATGTCGCTTTTCAAAAGAACAGCTAAAGCAGGCGATAGCATTATAATGGCTGGGAATAGTGATGGGGCAGATGCGCCAGAAGATTCTAGAATGTATGTGGTAATTGCCAAGATGAAATAAGGAAAATAGCTTAAAATTGAAAATCGGTCTTTGTAAAAGACCGATTTTTTGTTCTAAACAATAATTTAAAAAAGATGAAAGCATCACTAACCATTTTATCAATCGTATTTATCGCATTTGGTTTAACAGCTTTTGTAGGAAAAAACCAACCTAAATCACAAAATAATTCTAACAACACCAACATCGCCTTTGGAGCAATTGACACTTTATATGCTACCGATGCAAAGGCATTAGCCCAAGGAGAGAGCCTATTCAACGTTCAATGTAAAACATGCCACGGGTTAGATAATGATGGTATTGGTCCTCAACTTGGTGGTGTTACAAAAGTAGTTCCGAGGCTAACGCTGATTAAATTTGTGCAAAGTCCGGGTAACTTTTTATTGTCAGAAGACCACAGATGGAAATTAATGTACCAACAGTACAAGCAAATTATGCCTGCTTTTGATTTTTTGAAAGCTAAGGAAATCGAAAATATATTTGCATATATTAATAAAGAAACGAACAGATTAAATATTAAGCCGTTAGAACTTAAGGAAGAAAAAATAGAAGAAAATCAGGTAACGGAGAATATCGCTCCAAAAATTATTCAGTCAAAATATGTTGTTAACCTGCAGGATTTTATCCAAATATCAAAAGCTAAAAAGAACCCTGATAATAAAGGAATAGCAACTTTAAGAACCAGCCCATTTAAAGACAGCACTTTCTTTGTGGGCGATATGATTGGGATCATCTTTCAGGTAAAAAACCAACAAAATGCAAAGGCAGATACTTTCTTAAATGTGCTTAAATTTATACCTGATTTTATTTCATCTCCGGGTATCGGGACAGGTTTAGGAAGCTTTGCCTTTCATCCAGATTTTACAAAAAATGGTTTGTTTTACACGTCCCACGCAGAAAACTTCGGTAACAAAAAAGCAGATTTTTCTTACGCCGATACTTTAACTCCCGGTTTGCAATGGGTAATTATCGAGTGGAAAATGAAAAACCCACGTTCAAAAGTATTTGAAGGAACGCACCGCGAATTGATGCGAGTGAACACGCCAACAACGGCTCACGGCTTTCAGGACATTACTTTTAGTCCCGTTACCGATAAAAAAAATCCCGATTACGAAATGCTATATATTGGCAGTGGCGATGGAGG
>JBBSTQ010000260.1:0-5269 GCA_038235745.1 Sphingobacteriales bacterium | reverse complement strand
TTACTCCCTTTTCTATTGCAATTATTTGAATCAAATGATGTGATGTAAAGTTAACTTTTTTCAATTAATGTTTATGGGTTTGTTTTAAAAGTATTAATCGGCAGAGTCATTCGCATTTCTGCCACCCTAGTGTTTTTCACAATCTGTGTCTAAGTAAATTTGATTATTTTACTACTCCAATAAATTTAATTTATTTAAATAGCCTTGCTAAGCTCTAGCTAGAATTAAGCTATTAATTGGCCTGAATTTGGGCGAGTGAATACCTTACAGTCAGAAATTTTCTGCTGACATCTCTAACGGAACCCGTTCGATTGCCATAATAAAGGCAATACCGAATATTGCTGCAGAAAGAAATAAGTTCCACTCTCTGGCTTTTACTTTTAAGCGGTTAACAAATATGCAACCCAAAATAAGAATCGCCAACACAATAACTATCTGCCCGAGTTCTAAACCTAAATTAAATGCAAATAATTGCAAGACAATATTTTCGCTTTAGCCCAACAGGCTCTTAAGATAATTTGAAAAGCCCATTCCGTGAATTAGTCCAAAACAATGAGAAAATGTAAGTGTAAAAAGATGTTCGACTGTGTTGCTTTCCTATGATGTTTGTTAACGCTGTAATTACAATAGTTACTGGAATTAAAAATTCTATCCAATCTGTGTTGACCAATATTTTCTCAAAGACGCTTAAAGCTAAAGTTACGGAATGCCCTATTGTGAATGCCGTAACAAGTACTAATATTTTTCGCCAGTCTTTTAACTGGTAAATCCCGCATAATGCAATAATGAACAAAATGTGATCATAGCCCTGCCAGTCAAGTATATGTTCACAACCTAATCCAAAATAAATATTAAAATTTTGCATAAAAATGTTTTTAGTAATTTAGGGATGTAGAAAGAAAATAATGATGGTTCTAGTTTGATTTTTGTTTAATATTTTTCATCCAATTTACGTAAGTTTTACGGAGGTAAACCATAATGTAAAGACAGAAACGCTACAAATTAGCACTCGTATTTTTTTTTGAAGATTTAAATAACGCCATAGAAAAAGAAAACAAAATCAAGTTTGATATAACCAAGTCAGATGATAAAAGAACGAAAATATTGGTTGCAAACTATTTAGAAAAACATTTTAAAATTAGTATTAATGGACGTCTTGTCCCAATCAATTATTTAGGTTACGAGATTAGGGAAGATGTTGCTTGGTGCTATCAAGAAGTTAAAAACGTTAAAAAAATTGGTAAGATTACAGTCCTCAACAATTTGCTTTTTGAATTTAATAGTGCCCAAACAAATTTAGTTGAACTTAAAAATAAATGGGGAATCAAAAACTCTTAAGTTTCAACTCCCCATGAAGCTAATTGAGAATAAGTTTTGAACCTCGCTTAGTTTTATTAATCGCTTAACTCAGGCAAAAAAGTGCCTTTTCCTTTAACACATACTAGATAGCCTTCTTGTTCGAGTTTACGATAAGCTTTTTCAACTGTTTCCCTGGAAATACTTTTCTCTTTACTAAAGCTAGTAATAGAGGGAAATTGCCACGGCGCTTGAAGTTTCCCTGTTTGTATTTCTGTGCATATAAAGTTGACGATCTGCATCACTTTCGTAGTAGGTATGCTACTGTTAATTTCTAACTTTTCTAAGTTCATACTAGAGGGTTCTTTGATTTTAATATTCCATTTCAAATGAGTAGTTTCCTGATACTGCGTTTAACCTCAGTATATCAGCTGAGGTGCTTAACTCTGTAAGATATTTATTACCGGATATACCAGCACCGCTCACTTTTAAAGTTTTTTCGACGCTTAAAGGAAGTTGAATTTCGGCACTTGAGTTAGAAGGAACTGTAACGCTCCAATAAAGCTTGTTATTTTCTCTTTTCCATTCGCTTTTTATTAAGCCATATGGACTTTCGTGAGAAGATGTTACTGCGTTTAATCCTTTAGGGAAACTTGGTTTTAAAATCACTTTCTTGAAACCCACTTCAGATTTATCAGTTCTTATTCCTGCAAGATTCTCGTAATACCAAGGCAACAAATCGCCAAGTAACATCACATGATTTCCAGAGTTCATCGCAGGATCTGCCGTGTTTCCGTTCCATAATTCCCAAATGGTAGTCGCTCCGTTTTCAATCATATAACCCCAACTTGGGTAAGTTCTGTTGGTCGCAATTTTTAGCGCAAGGTCTTCTCTTCCGTATTCGGTAAGTCCTCTCATCAAAAACTGAATTCCAATTAAGCCAACACTTACGTGTGAATTAAACTCGGTTTCGGTTCTGCCAGCAAGGTTCGTAAAAACGCGTTCTTCAAATTCATCTGGCACCAGTCCTTGCATTAAAGAAATAATGTTCGCCGTTACCGTGTTATTGCCGTATTGCGCTTTGTTTTTATCAAAAAACTTGTCGTTGTACGCTGTTTTAACTTTACCAGCCAACGCTAGAAATTCGGTATTGTCTGCATTGTTTCTCGTCATGGTAGCGTATTTGGCCATGATGTTTAACAATCGATAATAAAAAGTAGTACTGATAATTTCACCATCTGTAATACGGGCAGGATCCTTTGAAAAGATAATATCTAACGTTTCTGGAGGCATACACCAATCGCCATAAGTATCTTTAGTCATGATGTAATTTTTCATATAATTATCTTGCATGTACTTCATCCAAAGCTTCATAGATGCATAATGCAGTTTTATAGGTTTGTCATCCCCAAATTGCTCGTAAAGCATATTTGCTACATGGATATAAGTACCTGGCCAAGTAATGTTGTCAGAATAAACCGACCAATGTGCTGGTGCAACATCCGGAATGCTACCACTTGGTTTCTGAGCATCATGAATATCCTGTTCCCACTTTCTGTACAAAAGCTGGTTATCAAACATAAAGCTTTCGCCGAAACAGCCAGTTGCTCTGTCTCCTAACCAACCCATGCGTTCGTCACGCTGTGGGCAGTCAGTTGGCATACTCCTATAATTTCCCATAATGCCCCATTTTGCATTATGATAAATTTGGTTTAAAGTACTGTCTGACGTGGTAAACGTCCCCGTGTTTTCCATGTAATCGTAATTCACTTTTCCGGCAAGATTTTCGGCCAATGGCATTTCATCTGTTCCGGTAATCTCTACATACCGAAAACCATGGTAGGTAAATTTAGGTTCCCAACAAAAATCTCCGTCTTTTGAAGGGATATAAGTATCGGTTATTTCTGCCCCACGTAAATTGGCAGTGTAAACATTTCCATCTGGTTTTAATGTTTCGGTAAACCTCAGTTTTATAGGCTGGTTTTTGTACCCTTTAAGTTTAACAGCTAACCAACCAACCATGTTTTGACCCATATCAACCACAAATTTTTTCCCTCCCATAGCTTTGATGCTAATGGGTCTAAGAATTTTCATGGTCGCGATGTTTGGGTTCAACTGTGCGGTAAGTTTGCCTTCTGGCGTTCCTACATTTTTCGCAAACATCCATTGAGAGTCGTTAAAGCCATTCTTATCCCAGCCTGTCATTTCTAAATTTGCATCATATTCTTCGCCATCAAACTCGTTGTTAGCTACTATTGGTCCTTTGGTGGTCAACCTCCAAGAATCATCACTGTTAATGGTTTTGGTGGTGCCATCTTGGTAAGTGATGTTCATTTGCAACAATAGTTTTGGATAACCGTAATGTGTTACCGCCGGAACGGTTAGGGGCTCGCCATTTACAACATCTGCCATCCGCATAGAAAAATATCGGCCATTGCCTAATACTACACCAATAGTGTTCTGCTTTTTTTGGATAAATTTGGTGACATCAATTGTGTTATAAGGAACTGTTTTGCTATAATCGGTTGCTGTAGGTGCAAAAACATCATTATTAATTTTTTTGCCGTTGATAAAACACTCGTACAAACCTAAGCCAGAAATATATAACGTAGCGTCTTTAATCTTTTGCTTTTCACTATCAAACTCTTTTCTTAAATATCTTGCCGATAGGCGAGTTTTAGTGGTCAAAGGGCCGGATTGCATGGTGCTATCAATCCCGATCCATTTAGCTTTAGGTAATGGATTAGTTAAGTAAGCAGTAGTAAAGCTATTCGTACTACTCCATTTGGTTTCACCTTTATTCGTCCAAACTTTAACTTGCCAATAATATTTTCTTAACGATTCTAAGTCTTTACCGTTGTAAGGTATCAAAACCGAAATTCCACCTTCCACTTTGCCAGAATTCCATAATAGATTTGCATCGTTGCCAAGGTCTTTTTCCGAAGTGCCAACTTTTATCTGATAAGCCATCTGCATCACATTAAAAAGTGACGAGGATATTTGCCATGAAAATCTAGGATGTGTAATATCAAGCCCGATTGGGTTGACTTTACTTTCCACCTTCGTGTTTTGAATGGCGACATCCTGAGAAAGCACAACAAAATTGATGCTGAACATTAAAACTAAACAAGCGACAAATGATTTAATAGTCATACGTATATTGATAAATAAAATAGCTTGGCTAAATATGATGTAACGAGGCTAAGAGTTGTGATTATAATTTTGTAAATTGATTAATCTGAATAAAAACGGATAAAGTAGGTAAACATTTTGGTTTGACGCACAGTAGTTACCTAGTCAGGTTTTATAAAAATTAATCCTATTTATTCTTCGAGTAGATTAAAGGGTTTTGTGCATCATCGTTCAATAAATCTCCTACTTCAATTGTTTTTAAAAAGCTTTCCGGAAGAATATTCTGTTGTCCGTTAAAAACATTTCCGTCTGGCATATAAGCGCAAGTCATCGCTCTTCTAAAACCCGGTGTCATATTAGCATGTGCGCCGTGAATTGTTAAACCGTTATGGAAAGAACAGCTCCCAGCTTTCATAGGCGCTGCAACAGACTTACTTTGCTTAAATTCTGGATACACATTGAAAATTTGACCCATATTTTTACCAAGTTCAACGTTTTCAAACCTTGTTGTTTTGTAAGATCCTGGAATAAAAAACAGACAACCGTTTTCTAAAGTAGCATCATCAAGCGCTACCCAAATCGAAATCGCGTTTCTATCCGAAAAAGACCAAAACGGCGTATCTAAATGCCAAGATGTGGGATTAGCCCAAGGCTTCTTAATCAATGCTTGATCATGCCAGATTCTAATTCCGTCAACGCCAGACAAGTCTGCGGCCATTTTACCAATACCCTCATTTAACATTATTTCTTCGACTTTTTTATTGGTTTGCCACAGATTTAGCAACTGGTCAAAAACATTGTTGAAATATTCAGCGTCTGTGTTTATACCATCGTCTTCTCC
>JBBSTQ010000259.1:0-5297 GCA_038235745.1 Sphingobacteriales bacterium | reverse complement strand
CTGGAAATGATCTGGGAGAATAATGTTATATTTACCATGGAGAAAGGGTTTGTTTTTGCGCACCTCAAAGGTAACGATGAGTTAAAACTTTCCTTTCTCTTTTTTTAAACGTTTAGGACGCTATTGGTTAAAAAACAAATTTAATCTTTCAATTGCTAATAAATAATAAAATAAGCTGCCAAAAATTTGAAAAGTTTACTGGCATGATTATTACCCAAACCGGTTTAACTATTCTGTTTTGGAGATATTTAGACGTATAAAAAATGAAAAAAAACTTAATAATATTGGTGGCGATAAGTCTTGGATTTGTGGCAAATGTAAATGCTCAGAACACAGGTACTGATAAAATAAAAATCGGTATAAAAGCAGGCGGAAATCTGATGACACTTGGAAAAATCACTTATTTCGGGCAAGAGTTCGATTCGAGTTACAAACCAGGTTTTACTGCTGGTATATTTTCTGAAATTCCACTTGGCGCTAAGTTCATGCTTGTGCCGGAGGTTAACTACTCTCAAAAGGGTGCGGATGTAGAAGGTAGTATTTCGGGCTTTAAGGGGAAGGTTGAGACAAGAATTAATTACTTAGATGTCCCAATAGCTGTCAGCTACCGTATAGCACCCAACTTTGCAATATTTGCTGGCCCTCAAGTTTCATTTTTATTGAATCAAAAGACGACAACTTATTTAGAGGGTGACAAACAGGGAGATAATACCGACACCAAAGACTTTGAAAAAACTATTGCAGGCGCATTAATAGGTCTGGGTTACAATTTTACACCCAACATTAACGTAACTGGAAGATATATGAGAGATTTTCAGAAAGGGAGTAACGACAAATCGCTTTATGGAGAAGCCAAAAACAGTGGCCTTTCTTTAACAGTAGGTTACAGCTTTTAATGAAACATTTTTGAACTGCTGGTTTTTTATTTAAAAAACTCGAGCGCCATTTATCTAATTATTATCGCCCTCCTTTTTTACAAAATCTTTACACCAGCCCATCAAAACCAAAAGATTTTAATGATACCTTTCCACTTAAATATTATCATTATGAAATTAAACTTTAAAACACTTAGCCTAAGTTTTTTGCTTACGCTTTTTGCTGGCTATAGCTTTTCACAAGCTTTAACACCTCAACCAAGTTCTGGACAAACGGTTATCCAAGATTTTGGATTGGGAAAAGTTACCCTAGAGTACAGTCGCCCGGTAGCAAAAGGTCGCGAGATTTTTGGCGGATTGGTACCGTACAACGAAATTTGGAGAACCGGTGCAAACAGCGCAACTACCGTTACTTTTACAGATGATGTTACTTTCGGCGGACAAAAAGTTCCGGCTGGTACTTATGCACTGTTCACTATTCCTGGAAAAGACGAATGGACAGTGGTTTTAAACAGCGCCGCTAAACAATGGGGTGCTTACACTCACAAAGATGCGGACGATATTTTAAGAGTGAAAGTGAAGTCTGCAAAAACACCAGCAAAAGTAGAAACCTTTACTATCCAATTTACTAACGTAACACCGGGTACGATGGATTTGAACATTGCTTGGGATAACACTCGTGTAAATGTTCCGCTGATGGTAGATTACGATACAAGGGTAATGGCAAATATTGAAAAAGCTATGCAAGGCGAAAAGAAACCATATTTTGCAGCTGCACAATATTACTTTAGCAACAACAAAGATTTAAACCAAGCTTTAACTTGGGTTGGCGAAGCGGAAAAAACAGGCGGAAAAGCACCATGGATTAAGTTATGGAAAGCTAGAATGCAGTTAAAAGCTGGTGATAAAAAAGGAGCTAAAGTTTCTGCAACCGAAGGCTTGGCGATTGCAAAAGAAATCAATAATGCTGAATATGTAAAACTGAATCAAGCGTTTTTAGACGAGTTGAAATAGACGACGTATATATTTACAAGAAAAGCTTCCTTTTAATCGAGGAAGCTTTTTTTGTGGACTCTTTGTACGTGATGTGGTCATATCATCGATCACAGAGTTGTGTCTTTAAATTTTTCTGTAACACTTTAATGTTTTTGATCGTACTCTAATATATAGGTACATAAATTACTTAAACCAAAAGTACGTGAAAATTTAGTAATCGTTTTAGTATGGTTTTGTCGCTAGTCGCATGTGGTCAAGAAGAAGAACTCACTAATCATTATCCTATGGTAGGTGTTCTTACCGTACCATAATATGTATGTGAATTATATCTTGAGTAACCGGATCTAACGCAAGCGGTATGGTGATAACACCAACCGCAAGAAAAAACTACTTTATTATGAAAAAACTCTTACTATGCAGTATGCTGTGCTTTTCAAGGCAATTGCGGTGATAACACCGACGACAGGTAGAAGTTAACACATTAAATAATAGTTAGTTGTATCTTTAACTAAACTATATAATCAACGTATAAATATAAAAACACAAAACCATGAAAACACTAAAAATTTATCCCCACACCGTAAACCTTATTCCGTTTACATTTTGCCTTTTGCTAAGCTTTCTTCTGCTAACGAGTTTAAAATGTAAAAACGTATAAATATAAAAACACAAAACCATGAAAACACTAAAAATTTATCCCCGCACCGTAAACCTTATTCCGTTTACATTTTGCCTTTTGCTAAGCTTTCTTCTGCTAACAAGTTTAAAATGTAAAAAAGAAAACCTGAACCTCCTGCCTCCTGCCACCACTACAGGGGAAAATACCATGGGCGGGTATATTGATGGGAAACTTTTTGTTTCAGTAAGAAAAGATCTGCTTTCTGAAAATCCCAAACTCACTTTTTATCCAGTAGTACCAATGCTAGTAATTTATGGAAAAGGCACTACTGGAATTGATGGGCCTAATTTGAATTTCACATTAAAAGAGAATTTAGGTCAACCTAACCTGAATTTTGTTTCAGGAGGAGAAAATTCGGTTATTTTAACAATTCGGGGAGATTCTGGCAATTTGATAAGGTACAATTCTACCTCAGGTTATTTGCGATTTATCCGTTTCGATACAAGTACCAAAATATTTTCAGGAACTTTTGAGATTATATTTAAAAGTGAAACGGGCGAGACCATTCATATCACTGATGGAAGGTTCGATTTTAAATCGAAGTAATAATCAATTAATAACGTCTTAAACTATTTTATTAGTTATGAAAAAACTCTTACTATGCACTATGTTATGCTTTTCAGCATCATTGCTTTTTGCTCAAATCGATTATCAACAGGAAAGCTCAACTACCAATGAACAGGACATTGATCAAATTTTTCAACATTTGGATAAAACGGGTGTAACTACAGGCGTATTATATGATCGGTCAGCTGCTGTAACATCTCTTTACAAATTTAACGAGTTAAATCCAGATACGTCCTATTATCAACTGCATCTACAAGCTTATTCAGAATTATACCACGCCACCTATTCAAATACAGGGTTGTTGAACCCTGAAGTAATGCAAAAAGTTGCAGAATACAATTTTTCGAATAATCTGATACCCATGGGCGTAATAAATTACCAGTATAATGTACTGGATACCAATGCTACGCAGGATAACCTGATTTATGAATCAGGCGAGCTTTTATACGATGTTACGGGACGAAGCAGAGTGCCTTGGTGGGGGCGACAAACCACCATGATAAGCCCCCTTGTTATTGAAACCACTCAACTTGCCGCTGATTATTATTTCGGTGCCGAATTCTGGCTACAAAATGGAAGCAAAACCATTAAGACCTTACAGGTAGATTTTGGAGATGGGTCTGGATACCAGACGGTAACAGTTGGCGCTACCGTTTCCGTTTCTTATGCTTCTTCAGGCTTCAAATATATTAAATCTTTAATTACTTATTCGGATGAATCTACGCTGACTACGTATTCCGCACTAAAAGTGAATGGATCTTCACAAATTTTACAGAGAGGAAGTGTATCTCCCATGGCTAATTGCTCGATGGTAGATGAATTGCCAAAAATAATTACTACAGAAACTTTTCAAGGCTATACAGAAACGTCCGCAAGGTCAGGCGTAGGTGATGTAACCGTTTTTTACCATACCAATTCAGGTTGCGATGAGGTGATTCGTAAGCCCGTAATCGTGGTAGATGGATTTGATCCAGGAAGCGTTCGTGATGCTAGTGGAATTTATGGAGAGTTAAGATACAACGACGGAGCTAACAATATGGGCGATGATCTTAGAGCGCAGGGCTACGATGTCATCGTTCTTGACTTTCCTAAGTATGAAACATCAACTACCTCTTTCACATTCTTTGGCCGCATACTCACTTATAGTAATTTTTTAGATGGTGGTTCTGATTACATTGAGCGTAACGCCTTAGTACTAAAGCAACTGATAAGAAATGTAAACTTGCACCTGCAACAGATTAACAGTACAGAGCAACTTATCGTGGTAGGACCCAGCATGGGCGGGCTTATCGCAAGGTATGCTCTGGCAAAAATGGAGCAGGCAAGCGAAAGTCACAATACTCGCTTATTTGTTTCTTTTGATTCGCCACATACAGGAGCTAATATTCCACTGGGCGATCAACTATATCTTGATTTTTACGCCCGTCGCGACATTGAAAGCGCTAAAATTTCACGAGATGAAAAATTAGCTTCAACCGCTGCAAAACAAATGCTACGTGTACATTACCTCTCAAGACAGGGATTCTTTCCTAGTGCAGACTTTGGAGCACCAGGTTTTAGAAATAGATTTCAAACCGAACTGGACAACACGGGCTGGCCACAAAATTTAAGAAAGGTTGCCGTTGTAAATGGAAGGATAGATGGGGGAATGGATTTTTCCTCCTGTCAAACTGCATTAAGGTCACATACCATTATAACGATTAAAAAACACCTTCAATTTTCGCCAGTTTCTGGCGGGACTGTTAAATTTATGCCAGCCTCCGGCACAGGTTTATGTACTGTATTTGATGCCAAGTACATATTCAAACACTCTTACCTTAAAATGAGCACTACAAACCCTTCAATCACAAACATTGATACTGCCCCAGGTGGGCTGTATGATACTCAGGATATCATCAGAACAGAAGGCGGAGGTTTTTCAAAACTTAACCGGCATTTCTATTCTTACACTTACTTTCCTATATTGATTCCCACCCATTCTTTTATACCCACAGTTAGCGGATTGGCACTAACTAACGGGTTTACTCGAAACTTGACGATGGTCTAGCCCCCTATAAATCGGACTTTTGAATTTCAATAAAATAAAGGTACAGAATTAGTCTTTATCTTTGCCATGCAAGGAACAAACGACCGGCGAGTTTTACACCGATGTTTGTAGAAATGATGAGGCGCCCATCATT
>JBBSTQ010000258.1:0-5316 GCA_038235745.1 Sphingobacteriales bacterium | reverse complement strand
TAACCATTCATGAATCTGTTGGACACCCAACAGAGCTTGATCGTATTTTAGGTTACGAAGCAAATTATGCAGGAACAAGCTTTTTAACTTTAGATAAATGGGAAAGTAAAAAATTCAATTTCGGTAGTAAAGAAGTGAATATTTTAGCTGATAAAACCGAGATAGGTTCTTTAGGTGCAGTTGGTTATGATGATGAAGGTGTAAAATGCGGTAATTGGGAGATTATAAAAGATGGTATTTTAGTAAATTATCAAACAATCAGAGACCAAGCACATATTTTAGGATTAAAAGCTTCGCAAGGTTGTTGTTATGCAGATAGTTGGGATAGCATCCAGTTTCAAAGGATGCCAAACGTTTCATTAGCGCCCGGTAACTTACTAATGTCGGCAGCCGAAATGGTGAAAGGCGTAGAGAAAGGGATTTATATGTTTGGTAGAAATTCTTATTCTATAGATCAACAGCGTTATAATTTTCAATTTAGTGCGCAATTAGCTTATGAAATTAAAGAAGGTAAAATTGTTGGGATGCTTAAAGATGCTGCTTACCAAGCAAATACCCAAGAATTTTGGAATTCATGCGTACAACGTTGTGGCAAAGAAGATTACCGTTTAGGCGGAACTTTTTCTGATGGTAAAGGGCAGCCCGGGCAAGTAAGCGCAGTTTCTCATGGAAGTGCAACTACTCGTTTTAATGGAGTGAATGTAATCAACACTGGAAGAAAGTTAGGATAGGTTTCAAACTGAGCATCCCAATATATTGCTTTCAATAATTCTATTATTATCGATAAAAAAAACTGCAATTATTTTTAATAGATACTGTCTTTTCAATTGTATTAGTTATTTTTAGATTTAAACCCTCAAAACCAAATCATTTTGAAACGTAGAAACTTTATTTATTTAACAGGTGTAGGAGCCGCAGCTGCAATGATGCCAGCCATACCGGTCTGGGGAAATGAAATCTCCCCGGAAGCTGCTTTAGAATATGTTGATCCAGCTGTCAAAAAACTCATTGCTGATGTTGCCTTAAATGCTGCTAGATCCAAAGGAGCCACTTACACAGATGTTCGTATTGGAAGATATCTGAATCAATTTGTTGTAACTAGAGAAGACAAGGTCGAGAATATCGTTAATACTGAATCTTATGGTGTGGGCATAAGGGTAATCGCAAACGGAAGTTGGGGTTTTGCCGCTACAGATAAAATGGATAACGATAGTATTGCGAAAGCTGCACAACTAGCAGTGGAAATAGCTAAAGAAAACTCCAGATTATTAATTGAGCCTGTTCAATTAGCTCCTCAAAAGGGTTATGGCGAAGTGAGTTGGAAAGCGCCAATTGAAAAAAATGCTTTTGAAGTCCCAGTTAAAGAGAAAGTAGATCTTTTGTTATCTGTGAATGATGCTGCCATGAAAGGCGGTGCAGATTACGTAAATTCAATCCTTTTTTTGGTAAATGAACAAAAGTATTTTGCTTCAACGGATGGTTCCTACATTGATCAGGATATTCATCGTATTTGGCCAACCTTCTTTATCACTAAAATAAATAAAGAAACCGGAAAGTTTGAAACTAGAAATGCTTTAAGTGCTCCAACTGGAATGGGGTATGAATATTTAGATGCCAAACCAGAGCATAAAATAAAAACTGCTGCTGGTACTTTATATAAAGGAAGATATGATATGCTGGAAGATGCTAAACAAGCGGCTGTTCAGGCAGGAGATAAATTAAAAGCAAAATCTGTAGAACCAGGGAAATATGATTTGGTATTAGATCCATCTCATTTATGGTTAACCATCCACGAGTCTTGTGGACATCCTACAGAATTAGATCGTGTTTTAGGTTACGAAGCAAATTTTGCAGGTACAAGCTTCTTAACACTTGATAAATGGGAAACGAAGAAATTCAATTATGGCAATAAATTGGTTAATATCAAAGCAGATAAAACTCAAGTGGGTTCTTTAGGTGCAGTTGGTTATGATGATGAAGGTGTGAAATGTGGCGAGTGGGATGTAATTAAAGATGGTATTTTAGTAAATTATCAAGCCATAAGAGATCAAGCTCATATTTTAGGTTTAAAAGCTTCGCAAGGTTGTTGTTATGCGGATAATTGGAGCAGCGTTCAATTCCAACGGATGGCAAATATTTCTTTACAACCTGGAAAAAATAAGTTATCAGTTGACGAAATGATTAAAAACGTAGAAAAGGGAATTTACATTATTGGTGATGGATCTTTCTCTATAGATCAGCAACGTTATAATTTTCAGTTTGGTGGACAATTATTCTATGAAATTAAAGAAGGAAAAATAGTTGGAATGATTAAAGATGTTGCATATCAATCTAATACTCAAGAATTTTGGAATTCATGTGGGGCAATTTGTGATGCCAATGATTATCGTTTGGGAGGATCTTTCTTTGATGGAAAAGGTCAACCTCAACAATCAAGTGCGGTTTCTCACGGTTCTTCAACTACCAGATTTAATGGCGTAAACGTGATTAATACAGCAAGGAAAATTTAATAATATAAGTTAAAAGTTTAAAGTGTAGAGTTTAAAGTAAAATACTTTTAAACAAACTTTAAACTTTCTACTTTAAACCCTAAACTCAAAATAATGACAATATTAAATAAAGAAGAGGCTAAAGCATTATTAAGTAAAGTGCTAAGCTATTCAAAAGCAGACGAATGTGAAGTGAATTTAAGTGGTGGTGATGGAGGAAATATAAGATATGCAAGAAATTCGGTTTCAACAAGCGGTGGTGTAAGTCAATCATCATTGGTAGTTTCATCTGCATTTGGTAAGAAATTAGGAGTAGCAACTATTAATGAATTTGATGAAGAGTCGCTTAAAAAAGTAGTTAAAAGATCTGAAGAATTAGCAAAATTAGCGCCTGAAAATCCTGAATATATGTCTTTCTTAGGTCCTCAAACTTATGGCCCGGATACTCCAACATTTTCAGATGTTACTGGACGCTTAACTCCAAAATATAGAGCAGATGCAGTGGCACAAAGTTTAAAGGTTTCAAAAGACAACAGCTTAAATGCAGCTGGTTTTTTAGAAGATAGCAAAGGGTTTTCTGCAATTATGAATAGTAAGGGATTATTCGCTTATAACAAATCAACCAATGTAGCATTCAACATCACCATGAGAACTAACGATGGTAAAGGTTCTGGTTATGCAACAAGAGGTTATAATGATTTTTCTAAATTAGATACTAAAAAAGATACAAATATTGCAGCAAAGAAAGCAATGATGTCGGCAACTGCAAAAGCTATTGAGCCCGGAAAATACACCGTCATTCTAGAGCCAACGGCTGTTGCTGTCATGTTAGAAAATATCTTTGGCTCATTAGATGCCAGACAAGCTGACGAAGGAAGAAGCTTTATGAGTAAGCCAGGTGGTAAAACCAAAATAGGCGAACAAATGATGGACGCTAAAGTGAATATTTATTCTGATCCATATAACAAAGATTTACCAACAGGTACTTGGAGTGGCGACGGACGTCCACAAGAAAAAATTAACTGGATAGAGAAAGGTGTGGTTAAAAATTTATACAGTTCTAGATATTGGGCTCAAAAAACAGGGATAAAATCAATACCACAACCTGAGGGAGCAATTATGCAAGGTGGTACTAAAACCTTAGAGCAGTTAATTAAAGAAACTGAAAAAGGAATTTTAGTTACCAGACTTTGGTATATCAGACAAGTTGATCCTCAAACATTATTGTTAACAGGCTTAACTCGAGATGGTACTTTTTATATAGAAAACGGGGAGATTAAATTTCCTGTAAAGAATTTCCGTTTTAACGAAAGCCCCATTATTATGCTAAATAATTTAGAAGATATGGGTATTTCAGAACGTACTGTTAGCGCAGAGTCTAATATAAACTATCTATTACCACCTTTAAAAATCAGAGATTTTACTTTTACCTCTTTATCTGATGCGGTGTAAAACTTCATTTTAACAATGGTTAAGTAGTTGATTGAGTGTCAAATAAAAAAAGAGTTGTAAAACCTAATCTCGTTTTACAGCTCTTTTTCCATAATTAGTCAAGCCTTAAAAAGCCATTTTAGATTTGATTATACAATTTAATAACCAATTGTTGAATTGTATAATCAGGTTTTGAAAAACCACAAAAAAGGAAGATTTCCATTTATTCATCATCCTCTTGAAATTGAATGCAGCTGCTGCTAGCATAATATTAATATTGTCTCCGAATATCCCTTTGTAAAAGTTTCTTCCTAACCTGTGGTCTGTTTTTAAATGCCCGATCACGGGTTCTATTGCCGCTCTTTTCCGATGAGCTTCTTTTAGTTTTTTCTGCTGGTACTTGGTTTGCTTTTTATCATTGAACGGTTTGGGAATCTGAACCTTGGTCGATCCAATCTGTGTGTTCCCTCGATAGCCTCGATCAACACTTACCGTTTTGGGTTCTTTTCCCACTAACCTGTTGACCTGAGCTAATGCTGGCGTTAACGTATGTCCATCAAACTCATTTCGAAACCCCATTGCACCTACAATTACGCCTGTTTTCTGTGTTTTTACAATAGAAACTTTATTCCCGAACTCATATTTCTTATGCTCTTTCCCTTTGGAAATACAAAGTGTCTCTGGCTCATGTAACGAGTATATTTTATTTTTACTACTCCTGGTCTGGTCAAGTACCTTTCTGAAAAACAGAACTGTTTTTTGGTGTATCGAATCTGGAGGCAAATTGCGCTCCAGTTCCCGAATCAGTCTTCCTGCAATGGTCCTTACTTTCTTGTCTGCTTTTCTTGCTTTTGATTTGTTTTTGGGATGATTGCGGAAGCGTTGCGCAACGCTGAGTTTCTTAAGCGTCCGAGTGTAACGCTGACGAATTGGTAACTGCTCATCCTGTACTATTTTTAATGTTTTGTTGATGATTTTCTTATGTAGCTTAGCATCCGTTGGAAACGTGATGTTCTTTTCCTGAACGGTGGTATCTGCATTGACGTCTTGATCATTACTGTCATCTCCATTGATTCTTATACTTTCTTTAAAGATAAGCTCAATCCCTGATTCGCCAATCCGCTTACGGAAATGAACCAGTTCAGAAGCCTCGCATGGTGAGGAGGCAACAAACTCTTGCAATCCACAAAAATATTGGTAATAAAGGTTCTCAGACCATTGTTCTACTACGCTTTCATCAGAGATATTGCGGATATGTTTCAAAATCAACAAACCGACCATCAAGCGAATTGGCTTGGCTGGACGTCCGTTATCTAGGCAATACAAAGAGCTAAAAGCCTCTTCAAACTGATTCCAATCAACCTGATTAGCCAAAATATATAACGGGTGCTTGGAG
>JBBSTQ010000257.1:0-5335 GCA_038235745.1 Sphingobacteriales bacterium | reverse complement strand
CATGTAGCCTATCAAACATCTGGAAACACCGCCGTTTGGGATGATGACGCTTTACGTTTTATGGAGTTCAATATTGACTTCGCTAAAGCGCAAAACGAGCCTGCTGATAAACTAGAAAAAATTTACAACGATACCAGAGCTTTCTTACAGGAAAAACAACCTAACCAACCAGACACACTTGAGTTGAGGACAATTAAAGGATTGATTAGAAAAGGAGAAGCCATTGCGGGCGCAAGATTTGCCGGATTGCCAGACGCCAACATCCATTTCATGGATTTACCTTTCTACGATAGAGGAAAGGTTTCAAAAACTGTTGATTTTGAAGACGACATTCAACAAACTATGGCGCTTTTGCAGGAAGTAAAGCCTCACCAGGTTTTTACTGCCGGCGATTTTGCTGATCCGCATGGTACGCACAAAGTATGTTTTAACATTATTTTGAACGCTTTAAAACGTTTGAGAGAAACAGAAGAATGGACAAAAGATTGTTGGTTGTGGATGTACAGAGGTGCTTGGCATGAATTTGAGATTGACGAAATTGAAATGGCTGTTCCGCTGTCTCCACAAGAGGTATTGCGCAAAAGACACGCTATTTTTAAGCATCAATCACAAAAAGACATTCCGGTTTTTCCTGGCGATGATGCCCGAGAATTTTGGGTACGAGCAGAAGACCGTACCACAGAAACTGCAAAAGCTTATAACGATTTAGGCTTAGCAGAATATGAAGCTATTGAAGCTTTTGTACGATGGAAATTTTAAAACCTCGTTTTTATAACGCACCAATGGTTATCCTTTTATTAGGATAACCATTATTACTCCCTTTATTGAAGACCAATAAATCTCAATTTTTGCCCCACAAAAATCGATACTTAACCAAATAAGCATGACTTTGATCAAGTCAATCTCTGGAATTAGAGAAATTATTGGAGGAAAAGCCAGCGACGGATTAACGCCCGCCGATATTTGCACCAACTGTTGAAATTGCTGTCCCTCTAGAAAATGCAGGTGGCGGTATTATTTTAACCGCAAGCCACAACCCAAAAGAATGGAATGCGCTAAAATTATTGAACGAAAAAGGCGAGTTTATCAGCGCTACGGACGGCGAAGAATTGCTTGCCATCGCAGAAAATGAAGAAATTCTTTTGCTTCTCTAGATGATTTAGGTAGCGTAACTTATGATGACACTTAGCTCCAAAAACACATTGGCCAAGTTTTAGCATTGTCTTTGGTAGATGTTAAGGTAACTAAAAACCTAATTTTAAGGTTGCGATTGATTGTGTAAACTCTTCAGGCGGAATTTTTATTCCCGCTTTGTTAAAGCAGAGTTGGTGTTCCAAAACATCAATAAATAGTGTGAACGATTGAATGCGTAAAACAAACTTAGGGCTCGTATAAACCACAAAGATTCTTGTAACTCAAAATCGTCATCGGTTTTTGAAAAAATCAATTCGTGGTCTTTTTCTTAAAATCATTTTCAATTAGGCGAGTTATCAAATAGTGGAGTTCGGTAAAAAAACAAATCGTTGGCAATTCAACAGAAACCAATTATCGCTTAATTTTTTTAATTTCGCCGTAACTTGCGCAACCAATTAGCATGACAGATAAGATAATAACCATTAAAGATATTGCAACAAAAGCTCAGGTTTCAACCGGGACTGTTGATCGGGTTTTGCATAAAAGGGGACGTGTTGCACCAAGTGTTGAAGAAAAAGTTCTCCGCATTATTAAAGAATCGGGTTACCAACCTAATATTATCGCTAGAGCTTTAAGTTCTAAAAAACAATACACGGTTGCAATATTAATCCCTGATGAATCAAATGACAGTTATTGGTTTGCGCCAAAAGCAGGGGTAAAAAGCGCCTTAAAAGAATTAAAAAAATACGGTCTATCTGTTAAATACTATCACTTTGACCCCTACAATGCACAATCTTTTGTGGTGCAGGCAAATGCGTTGAACAAAGAAAAACACGATGCCATAATTGTAACGCCTATTTTCCACAGAGAAGTAGTTCCTTTTTTGGAGGAATGGAAAAAATTAAAAATTCCTTTTGTATTTTTCAATACCGAGATATCTGATGTAGAACCGCTGAGTTACATTGGGCAGGATAGTTACCAAAGCGGCTATTTAGCAGCAAAGCTGATTCACTACGGGCAATCTGCACCATGCGCTGTTTTAATCGCACATTTTGATGAAGAAACGTCTAACGCAGCACACCTAGAGAAAAAAGAACTCGGTTTCAAAAACTATTTTATCCAAAATAATCTACAACAATTTGACATTATAAGAGCAGATATCGCTCGCCCAACGCATTCCGCTTTTGTGAGCCAAATGGATAATTTATTTGAATTGAACCCAAACATAAGAGGCGTTTTTGTGACCACTTCAAAAGCTTTTGAGGTTGCAGAATATTTAACGCAGAAGCATATTACAGATGTTAAAATTATTGGTTACGATTTATTGCAGAAGAACATACATTATTTGACGCAAAACTGTATCAGTTTTTTGATCAACCAAAACCCAAAAGGACAAGGTTTTTGGGCTTTACAGATGGTAGCCGATTTACTTATTTTTGATAAAGCCGTTCCTCGGTTAAAGTACCTTCCGCTTGATATTGTGACCAAAGAAAATGTAAACTACTTTATTGCTGATGATATAGATATGACTTGATGACTTTAACAATCGATGTATCAAATTATTTCAAAAATGAAGACTAATTTTTTGAAAATGATTAATCAATTCGAGGTTGCCTATTGTAAAATGCACAACCGGCACAATGTGAGTCGTTGGTAGAATTCATACGGATAATTTGTTAATCTTTTCTTTCATTAAATCACTTGGATAGCTATATCCAACAGCGCCCATCGGCGCATAATTAACTTGATGCGCTACATAAGACTTTCCGTCTTCAATACTACTTTTATTTGAGTCGATTGAAAAAGTGACCCTTGCAATACAGTCGTTCATCGAACCAATTACACTTCTATCGTTGTTGGTTTGTAAAAAACGCAAGTCTTTATAGTGGTCTATTACAAGTCGCTCGTGTTTTTGCAGTAAAATTTTATCTGCATAAAGTTGTTTGACTAAACCCTGAATAAATAAAGCATGGATATTGGACACATCTTTTTTAAGAACACCAAATAGAACAAATGAATAAATTGTTTCCTTGCTCAAAAACAAAATACATTTTTTGCCCTCCAAATAAAACAGATGCGCATTCCATTGTTCATCATTTTCATTGCAAACGCCAGTTAAGGGCTTTAAAAAAAGCTTTAATTTAGAAGAGCAATAGATATTAGCCATTTTAGTATTTATTGATGCCTAACAAACTTAAAAAAAAGCCTTCGCTTCTAGCTATGCGTAAAGCAAAGACTTAAGACGGTTTATAAAAAGCAAGTCTAATTCAATTTGGGTACTAGCAAAACGATAAACGAAGCTTCACGCGATTTCCTTATATTAGCGATAAAAATATTTCTAATGAGCGATACCATCAACTGCCCAAAATGTAATTCAGAATTCACCTACGAAGATCAAGACCACATGACTTGTTCGCAGTGTTTTCATGAATGGGTTCCGACGGAGGAAACAGTAGAAACTGTTGCAACGGATAAAGTTTTAGATTCAAACGGAAATGAATTGGTTAACGGCGATTCTGTTATTGTAATCAAAGACCTTCCGGTTAAAGGTGCTCCAAAACCTATAAAAATAGGAACTAAAGTGAAAAACATTCGCTTGGTAAATGGCGACCACAATATTTCTTGCAAGATTGATGGCTTTGGTGCGATGAACTTAAAATCTGAGTTTGTGAAGAAAGCGTGAGTTAGTTCATTAGTCATTGGTTGAATTGGTTCATTAGTCTTGTTGCTGTGGCTTTTAAGATGGCTTTTTGTTGTTCCGCTTGGCATTAGGAATATCCATCGACGAGCAGATTCGTTTTGAAATCGACTATTAAATAAATGAAGCAAAAACATTAAATTTAATGATGAGCCTTCTAGAAGATAAAATACGATTAGCCAAAATTGTTTTGGAAACTGAAAATCCTCAGATATTAGTGCAGATAAGCGAATTACTTGAAACTCAAGAAAAAGATTTTTGGGTAGAATTATCAAATCATGTAAAAGAAGGGATTGAAAGAGGTATACAACAAGCTAAAGATGGATTATTGACCCCACATGATGAGGTAATGAAAAAATATGAAAAGTATTTATAAGTTTATCAATCGTCTGGACTAAAGAAGCTCTTGAAACTTTTGAGTTAGTTGTTGAACAAATAAACTCAAACTGGAATGAAAAAGAAACAGCAAAGTTTATTCACAAAACGCAAATCTTATAAATTCCATTTCAAAACAACCGTTTATATTCAAAGCTTCTGAAACGGGGAATAGCGTAAGAAAGGCAGTACTCTCGAAACAAACCTCGTTATTTTATCGAGTTGAAAACGAGCACATTGTGCTACTTTATTTTTGGGACAACAGGCAAAATTCAATATTTTAACACTGATAATATAAACTTGGTTATGAGCATTTTGGAAGACAAAAATACAGTTAGCCAAAATCGTTTTAGACATTGAGGATGAAAGCTTAATTGAGCAGGTGAAAGGTTTTTTTCTAGTAAATCAAGAAGACGAATTACCTGCACACGTTAAAGACAGTATAAATAAATCTATCGCACAAGCAAATAATGGTAATTTAATTTCTCTCGAGGAATTTAAGACAAAGCATTTTTCAAAGAAATGATTTCGAAATCAAATTTACTCCAGAGACAGAACACACCTTCGACTCTATGTCTGAACAGATTAATTTAAAATGGGGAGCAAAGGTAGTGGTTGATTTTGAAGAGAAAATGCTCAAATTTCTTTCTATAATATCTCGAAATCCATTTTTATATCTCATTTGATTTAAACCGGTAGAATTAGAAGGCGTTTTTTGTACAAAAAACTGCTTAATGCTCTACAAGGTTTCTAGAAAGCTCGGTGGAAATTATATGCTTTTAGGATGATAGGCAAGAGCCAATAATTTGACTCTTTTCAATCAATAATAGAATTTTTCTAGAAAGCTTTCATCAAAGTATTTTATTTTACCATTTTCATATTCAATACCAACTAGATTATCTTTATCAAAAGTTATGTTTTTAAGCGTTTGTGTTGCAGATAGTTTGTGAACTCTATTAAACTTTAATGAATTTGTACTATTTGGATATAAACAAACATTTCTGACTATTCCATCGTTTTTGCTACTCGGGTATAAGAGTCCGTCGAATTTATACTCGTCCACATACTTTGTTCTTATCTGTAAACAATTTTTAATGACATTTCCAAAAATATGGTATTTATAATCTT
>JBBSTQ010000256.1:0-5338 GCA_038235745.1 Sphingobacteriales bacterium | reverse complement strand
GTGCTTTTAACTTCTTTCATGTTTTCTATTTAGTTTTGTGGTGGTACGAAGATGTGTCGGGTTAATCCCATTTATGCACACATTAGCAAAACGTTACCTGCAAGCTTAAAAACAAACAAAAAACAGAAAAACTATTATCAAATTCCAAAAGTTTAAACCAAAACATTCTGAAGATATATTCTTACGTTAAAAATAATTTAGAATCAAAAACTTGGGAATCTAAGGAGAATTTAGAATTACATAAATTTTTGATTGAACTTTCCGAGAATGATTGGAATATTCTTATTACCGATTTTTCCAATTGGGCTGAATTTGAACAAAATATTGTATCTGATTGTGTTGCTTATGGAATTGATGGAAAATTTGACATTAAGTATAATAATGAACAAAGATTATTAGCCCAAAAATTATTTTCAATGATGCAGAACGGGTTTTCTCATCCTGAAATAAAAAATTGCTGACTTGTTTGGGGTAGGTCGAAATGTAGTTACAAAACACTTCTCTAATATTTGCAAGGGAGCGGAATTAAGCAAAGAAGCAACTAGTGCGAAAACTGCACAAGTTCAGACTGAAATAACAGGCAAGTTGCCCGACCAATAGAATTTTATAATTTGGTGGACGCTATCATTTCTGTCAGTTACAGAGTGAACGACGCACAAGCAGCTGCATTTCGTATTTGAAGATCAGATAGTTTATCGCCTACTTCTTATTAAAATTTGTCATCGCCAACTCCACGCCAATTGTAGCAAAAGCCTTAATCATATCAATAGATTTATCGAATAACGCAGGCAAAGCAAGAATCTCCTCCTTATCAAAACCGCTCAACACATAATCCACCTGCCTGCCTTTCTGGAAATTATCACTCACGCCAAAACGCAAACGTGGGTACTCGTTGCTTCCCAACAAACCTTCAATGCTTTTTAAGCCATTATGCCCGGCGGCACTGCCCTTAGGTTTTATGCGTACAGAACCAAACGGAATTGCCAAATCATCCACCACGATCAACACATTTTCAATCGGGATTTTAAGTTCTTGCATCCAATGGCGTACTGCTTTACCGCTTAAATTCATATAGGTTGTCGGTTTTATCAAACACAACGTTCTGCCTTTATGGTTTACTTCAGTATAGTAAGCCAACTTCATTACAGAGAATTGAGCCTTAGCTTCTTTCGCCAGTTCGTCCAGTACCATAAAACCGATGTTATGGCGGGTATCGGCATATTCTGAGCCTATATTTCCTAGTCCTACAATCAGATATTTCATGGTAATATTATTTGTTTGATGTTCGCTCGCACCGTTATTTGATAGTAGCTTTTTAAAAATAGCTGTTAGATTCATGTTAATTCCCTTGCTAATTTTCCGCTAAGATAATTTTTGCTTCTGATACATTAATACTTGCACCTTCATTATTCCAGATATAAATCTTTATAGAATTCTTAATGTGGTTTTCTGGTGTCGATACCGTATGGGTGTTTACGGGATTTGCATCGGACTCGTGGTTTAAAGAAAACGGCTTGGCGATTGAAACATTAGTACTGAAAAAAAAGTGAGTCCGACAGAATGTCGGACTCACTGTCTCAAAGCTTTATACAACTATTCAGTTTCGATGTATGTCGGTTAAAATCTTTAGTTTATTCTTATAAACTATCCTATTTAATATACTTATTGGATTTTTTCAATTCATGAACAAACAAATCCCAATTGGATTTTATTTTTTGAAAACTCTTCAACTGTTCTTTTTGAAAACTCTTCAATTGTTCATTCTCTGGTATGGTTTGATCGCCTAATAATGTTCCATAAGGGTAACCACTTAAAATATACCATTTATTTTTTTCTTTGGTAAATTCGTTTCCATCGCTTTTGTCAAGTAAAGAATAATGAAGTACAGGCTTATTATACGAACTACTCATGATGTCAGTTGAAAAGGTCAACGTGAACAAAATCTCTCCATTGTGAAATACATTTACTTGAGATCCTTCTCCCTTCTTCCATTCGCCAATATTATCCGGCAGTTTATTATTGAATATAATTTCACCGGTGTTAGCATTATAAGATTTCACATCCATAACAGCGATTACATCTTTAAAATCTGGTTCAGTGCTTTTTGTTGAAACATTTTTTTCGGAAATAAATTCTAATTTTAAGTTGCCTGAACCGGTACTCGCATTGTCTTTTTTACACGATATGCAAAATACGAGAAGTAATACTGTGAAATAATTAATTGCTTTCATAAGCCTGAGTTTAATGCGTTGGTTAGTATACGTCTAATGTGTTTTTTAGTAGAGCTTTCAAATTAGGTTAAGCTACTTAATTTGAGTCGGTTTTTTGTTAATTAGGTTGATATTAATTATGTAAACTACAAATATAAAAACACTAATGACTTTCCAAATTCAATTTTGGGTTTGAAGGAAAAACCACAAAATTTATCACTAAAATTAATATAACGGTCTAGTTTTTCAGCCTCACACCTTTTACCTTAAACCTCAAAACCTCAAAACCTCCATCAAATCGGCATTCTTGCCAAAGGCGCAACATCTTGCCCAACAAAATCCTTCGCTAAAAACTTGTAATGCCCTGCCATTGCAATCATGGCCGCATTGTCTGTACAATACTCAAATTTCGGGATAAAAACAGTCCAGCCTTCTTTTTCTGCCATGGCATTCAATCCATCTCGCAAACCAGAATTTGCGGAAACTCCGCCGGCAATTGCCACATCTTTAATCTGGTATTGCACCGTCGCTTTCTTCAGCTTGTTCAACAAAATTGAAACAATGCGGCTTTGTACCGAAGCACAGATATCATTCATATTTTCTTGCAAAAAATTAGGGTTTATTTTCACGTTATCCCTCACAAAATAAAGGATAGCCGTTTTTAATCCGCTAAAGCTAAAGTTTAACGCAGGAATTTGTGGTTCCGTAAATTTGTATTTGTTAGGATCGCCAAGCTTGGCATTTTTATCAACTAATGGACCGCCAGGGTAAGGCAGACCTAAAATTTTTGCGGTTTTATCAAAGGCCTCGCCGGCAGCATCATCTAAGGTTTGGCCCACTACCTCCATGTCAAAATAATCTTTGACCAAAACTATTTGCGTATGCCCGCCAGAAACGGTTAAACACAAAAACGGAAACACGGGTTTAGGCTCATCAATAAAATGTGCTAAAATATGCGCCTGCATGTGGTTAACTTCAATTAACGGAATGTTATTTGCTAACGCAAATGCCTTGGAAAAGCAGGTGCCTACCAACAACGAACCCAACAAGCCCGGGCCACGTGTAAAAGCAACCGCATCTATGTGATTTTTGTGTACTTTCGCACCGGTAATGGCTTGGTGAACAGCCGGAACAATGTTTTGTTGGTGTACACGTGAAGCTAATTCGGGCACAACACCACCATAAAGTTCATGTATAGTTTGGTTGGCAATAATATTTGATACTATTTTACCGTCTATACAAACAGACGCCGATGTTTCATCACATGAAGATTCTATTCCGAGAACGATTGACACAAATGAGGGTTTTACTTATTAAGACACAAAACTATTAAAAAAGTATTCAAAATAACGCTTTATGTCCTTGTTGCTGTCATTTTACTTTTGGCAGGGATTATATATTCTTTCCAATTCAAATCGGTGCAAACATGGGCGGCGAAAAAAGCAGCCAATTACTTATCCGATGAACTAAATACGGAAGTGCAACTTAAGAGTTTGTATTTTAAGCCTTTTAAATCTTTGGTTTTAGAAGGGTTTTTTATTGCCGATTTAGACAAAGACACTTTACTGAATGCGCCAAAACTTACGGTAGATATTTCCTATTTTGCTCCTTTTTCCGAACGTAAAATTACATTACAAAACATTGAACTAGTCAACAGTACCTTCCATTTAAAAAGCTATAAAGACAGCACTACCAACCTTTCGTTCATCATTAACTACTTTAACAGTGGAGCGGTAGATACCACGGTTAAAAGTAAGCCATTCAATTTTTCGTTGACAAACGCCACCGTCAGAAATTTGGATTTTAAGTATAAAAACTACAGGAAAGCCGATACTTTAATCAACGGGGTAAATTACGATGATGTGCATATTACCCAGTTAAGCACTGATTTAAAGAACATCAACACAAAAGACTACATCTTAAAAGCACAAATAAATAAGCTTACTTTTAAAGAGCGTAGCGGTTTTGTGCTGAGCAATCTTACTGCAAACACCAAAATATCAGCCAGAAGCATTGAGTTGAGAAACCTGTATTTAAAAACGCCAAAATCTGAACTTCGTGATTATTTTATCATGAGGTTTAACAACTACACCGATTTTGACGATGTGATCAATAAGGTAACCCTAGAAGGGCATTTTAAAAATGCGAGAATTAACGCCAAAGATATTGCCTTTTTTGCGCCACAACTTGATTTTATGAAGCTGGATATTTTTGTGACGGGTAACATTAGGGGTAAAATAAACAATTTACGAGCTAAAGATTTGATGGTTAAGGCCGGCAAGGCCACTTATATAAAAGGGAATTTTGCAGTAAGAGGGTTGCCCGAAACAAAAAATATGTTTTTAGACCTCGACTTTAAACAGATTTATTCTAACAAAGCGGACGTTGATTACATCGTAGAACGGCTTACAGGCAACAAAAGCAACATGTTGCCAGATGTGGTCAACAAATTTGGAAATATCAACTTTAAGGGGAAGTTTACAGGTTTTGTTAACGATTTTGTTGCGTATGGCGAGTTTAAAACCAAGCTTGGGCAAATAAAATCTGATGTGAACATGAAAATCAACAGCCGTAATGTGCCGTCTTACAGTGGAAAGTTGCAGGCAATTGATTTTAATTTAGGGGAGTTGATTGATGAACCATCCATAAGGCGAACCTCTTTTGTTGCCAATGTAAACGGGCAAGGTTTTCAGTTAGAAGAACTGGTGGAAAAATTGAAGGTTAAAGCTTCGTATTTTGAATTTAACAATTACAGCTACAGAAATATCGCGGTTGATGGAACGATAAATAAACAGGTCTTTAATGGTACAGTTGATATCGACGATAAAAACATCAAGCTTAATTTTGACGGAAAAGCCAACCTAAACCCACGTTTGCCTGAGTTTAAATTTCTGGCAAACATAAAGAATGCAAGGCTACACAAATTGAATTTTGGAAAAGATACTTTGACAATAGATGCAACTATTGATACTGATTTTAAAGGCAGCAGTTTAGCCAACATTCAGGGGCAATTTAGTTTGCATGACGTAAGGATTACCAATACAGAAAAATCTGCGGTATTAGATTCCGTATTGTTGATTGCAGAAGGCGTAGGGACTGATCGTTTATTGGCGCTAACATCTAGTATT
>JBBSTQ010000255.1:0-5343 GCA_038235745.1 Sphingobacteriales bacterium | reverse complement strand
CCGCAAGCATCTAAGAAATATCAGGTTCAAGGCGTACCAACATTGATTATTTTCAAAAACGGAGAGATAAAGTGGCGTCAATCCGGTGTTGTTCCAGCAAATCAGTTGGAGAAAATCATCAAGCAGTTTCTGTAAGCTCGTTTTAACGTCTTGGGTTGCTATAATTCTGCAGTCTCGAGATGCTTACGCTTGTTTTCTAGATTACAACTAAGTGTATTAGATGTCTAGTTTAAATAAAATTTTGCGGAACAATATTTACCTAGTTGATATTATGCTATTTTTGTGAAATTTGCGCATTAACGCTCAGGTCACATTTTGGAAATTTACATTAATTACGCTTATTTTTTTTTACTCCAAGTTTGCTTTATCATTCAGCTTTATTATTTGCTGGTGGTACAAAGTAAATTTCGGCGTTACCAGTATAAAAACCTAAGTGTCTCAGCTACGCAACCCCCTGTTTCAGTTGTCATCTGTGCCCGAAACGAATCTAAAAACTTAACGCGTTATCTGCCATATATTTTTAATCAAAACTACCCAGAATTTGAAGTTATCGTAGTAAACGACTGTTCTTTAGATGATAGCGATGAAATTTTGAGAGTCTTTCAGAACAAACATCCAAACTTAAAAGTCGTTACCATAAAAGAGCATCCTCGATTTAAAACCGCCAAAAAATTTGCCGCAACGTTAGGAATTAAAGCCACCAGTAACGAAATCTTGTTGTTTACTGATGCTGATTGCAAACCGCAATCAGAAGATTGGATCAATTTAATGGCTAGGCATTACCAAAATCCAGAGATAGAAATTGTATTGGGTTACTCTCCTTATAATAGGAGAAAAGGTTTTTTGAACGGCTTAATCAGGTATGAAACCTTTCAAACTGCAATAAATTATTTTTCGTATGTTTTAATTGGGATACCTTATATGGGTGTCGGAAGGAATTTATCGTATAAAAAGTCGCTTTTCTTTAAAGGAAAGGGCTTTGCTTCGCACATGCACATTCCTTCTGGTGATGATGACTTATTTGTAAACCAAAATGCAAATGAAAATAACGTTGCAATAGAAGTTGACAAAGAATCGCACACTTGGAGTGCGCCAAAAACAACTTGGTCAAGTTATTGGAAACAGAAAACAAGGCACATGGGGGCGTCTAAAATGTATAAAAGCAATCACAAATTTAATTTAGGCGTACAAGCACTTTCGTCTATAGGTTTTTATTTGTTTTTTGCGCTCTGTTTGATTTTTAAAGTACAACTGATTGCTGTTTCTACAGTGTTTTTTCTTCGTTTTATTGCTCAAATGTTTGTTTACTATAGTCCGCTTCAAAAATTGAATTACAAAGATTTAAGCTGGTGGTTTATAATATTAGATCCATTTTACTATATTTATTTGATGACGGTAAGTATAGCCAACCTTTTTATTAAGAAAATGACATGGAAGTAAATCCAAATTTCTCTGATAATGCTAAAAATGACTTCTCTTTGGTAGAAAAAGCCAAGGAGGGAAGTCAGAAGGCCTATGCCGAGTTAATGCAGCGTTATAAGGATTCTATATTTTTTATGGTTTTAAAAATGGTCAACAATAAAGACGACGCCATGGACATTACCGTAACTACGTTCGCAAAAGCTTTTGAAAATTTAGAAAAATACCGCCCAGATTATGCGTTTAGTACTTGGCTTTTCAGAATCGCAACTAACGGAAGTATAGATTTTATCCGCAAAAAGAAAATTGCTACAACATCTATCCATGCAATGGCTTACGATGGAGATGAGGATAAGGTTTTTGAAATTAAAAGTGACGGTTTAAACCCAGAAGAACACTCCATCAAAAAACAACAGACCGAGCAACTCAAAGAAATTATAGATAAATTACCTACACGCTACCGCACCTTGATCATTTTAAGATATTTTGATGAGCTGTCTTACGAGGAAATTGCAGAACAAATGGATTTACCTTTGGGTACTGTAAAAGCGCAACTATTTAGAGGAAGAGATTTACTTTCGAACGTACTTACCCGCAGAAAAAAAAGCCAAAAAAGTGACTTCTAGTTTAATTCAACATTACTTTCCAGACTTAACACCAAACCAAATAAAGCAGTTTGATGAACTTTATGATTTGTATCAAGTCTGGAACTCGCAAATCAACGTAATAAGTAGAAAAGACATCGATCTGCTTTACGAACGACACATTTTGCACTCACTCGGCATTGCCAAGGTTATGCCTTTTTTACCCGGTCAGGATGTTTTGGATGTTGGTACCGGTGGCGGTTTCCCAGGAATTCCACTTGCCATCTTATTTCCAGAAACTAGCTTCTTGCTGGTAGATTCCATTGGTAAAAAAATTAAGGTGGTCAATGAAGTTTCAACAGCAATAGGGTTAAAAAACTTAGTTGGTGTACACAGCAGGGCAGAACAAATTGACAAAAAGTTTGATTTTATCGTATCGAGAGCAGTTACGCAACTAAAAGATTTTTACCCTTGGATAAAAAACAAGTTTAAAAATGGTAGAAACGGCAAGTTCAAAAATGGCGTACTATACTTGAAAGGTGGCGATTTAAAAGAAGAACTAACTGCATCCGGACTTAAGAGCATCAAACTATTTCCTCTGTCAGATTTCTTCGAAGAAGAGTTTTTTGAAACCAAATACGTAGTATATTTCCCTGCTCAGTAATAAAAAACGATGCTACACAAAATTGCACTTACTTTTGTTAAAGGCATTGGCGATGTAACCATCCGCTCTTTAGTAAGTTATTGCGGAAGTGCAGAAGAGGTTTTTAAGACCAAGCAAAGCTTATTAGAAAAAATCCCTGGAATTGGACCAAAAACGGCTAACTCAATTGTTAAACATGCAGTGTTTGAAAGAGCAGAACAAGAACTGAAGTTCATTGATAAATATAAAATCGAGCCCATATTTTATACCGATAAAAATTATCCCAAAAGACTAAAAAACTGTGCAGATTCTCCAGCTTTGCTGTATTTCAAAGGCAAAGCCGATTTAAATAACCAAAAAACAATAGCAATAGTAGGCACACGTAATGCCAGCAACTACGGGAAAGCATTTTGTGAGAAACTGATAAGTGGATTAAAAGATCACAATATGTTAATTGTGAGTGGTTTGGCTTATGGGATTGATGTGGCAGCACATAAGTGTGCAGTAGCACAAAAACAAACTACAATTGGAGTTTTGGGTCACGGGTTAGATCGTATTTATCCGGCTTTACACCGTTCGGTTGCAGAAAGCATGTTGGCTAACGGTGGCTTATTAACCGAGTTTCCGTCTCAAACCAATCCAGACAGGCAAAACTTTCCAAAAAGAAATAGGATTATTGCAGGTATGGCCGATGCTGTAATTGTAGTGGAAGCGGCTAAAAAAGGTGGTGCATTAATTACAGCTGAAATTGCGAACTCTTACAACAGAGACGTTTTTGCTTTGCCGGGTAGGGTGGATGATGAGTTTTCTGAAGGCTGCAACTTCTTAATCAAAACAAATAGAGCCAACCTAATTACCCTTCCACAGGATATTGAGTATATTATGGGTTGGGAGTTAAATTCGGAAGTTAAAAGTAGGGAGGCACCAAAACTGTTCTTAGATTTGTCTAAAGAAGAATTAGAAATAGTAGAGGCAATTAGGCAAGCGGACTCAATCGCAATTGATGACTTACAAATTAAGCTGAATTTCAACCAAAGCAAATTAGCTATGCTGTTGCTCAACTTAGAAATGCAGTCGGTAATTATCGCTTTGCCAGGCCGAGTGTATCGATTAAACTAGTTTCTCACGCGTCATTCTTCGGAAAATCATACATCAGCATATCCCCAGTCTGCTTGCTAACCAATTCCCAATTGTCAAATGGAAACTCAATTAATGCCATCCCGCAAGTTGGAATGTTGAACAAGTCCTCGTCTGTTAAATAAACCACAAAGTCAGTGATTGCGTTGTTATGTCCAAACAGTGCAACGTAATCATCGTCGTCATCAAAGTCATTCACAATGCCCAGTAAATCCTTGACATTTGCTTCATATATCTTTGATTCTGTGACAATCGAATCGATTGTTTCTCCCCAATTTTCGCACATCAACCTAGAAGTAGTCAACGCTCTTACGGCAGGGCTACTTACAATTTTATCCGGAATTAAATTTTGCATTTTAATTCGTTGCGCCATATCTGAACTGTCTTTTAACCCACGCGGATTTAATGGGCGATTAAAATCGCTTAGTCCGGCATATCCCCAGTCAGACTTTGCATGTCTTACTAATAATATTTTCTTACTCATTGGTAGTAATTAGATGTAGTACTTTGTCAATAATTTGTTGTGGCTCAATCATATTCATACAAGCCAAGTCGCCTCTAAAACACGGCTTGTTTCCGTAAACTGAGCATGGCCTACAAAGTAGTTCAGCTTGTACGCAGTTGTTTTCATCTTGCCCAAAACCCAAAAAACCGGCAAATGGATGTGTTGCTCCCCAAACAGAAACAACCTGTGTTCCCACCAGCGAGGCAAGGTGCATGCCAGCAGAATCCATACTGATCATCAGGTCAAGCTGTGCAATTAAATTTAATTCTTCCTTCAGTTTTACGCGTCCAATTACGGATGTACACGTTGAATAGTTTTTCTGCCACCGTTCGGCAACAGCTTTTTCTTCTATCCCTCCACCAAACACGAAGGTTTTTATGCCCTTCTTGCTTAACACTTTAGCAACCTCTTCCATTTTATCAATGGGATAAACTTTCTGTAAATGTTGCGCAAAAGGGGAGATGCCAACCCAAATATCATTATTCTTTTCGCCGGTAACAGCTATTACTTTTGCGGAAATTGGCTTTTTTAAATATGTCGATATACTTTCTACGATTTCAGCTTTTAAACCCAAATCCCCAAAAACAGCAGCATATCGTTGCCACATTGGTTTTAACGGCACAAGTACTTTGTCAATTTTACGAATAAGCTGTTTTTTTTCTGCTCTACCTTTATCTAAGTGAGCAACCCTTGTTCCGTTGGTTTTAAAGAAAAAACTAAGAATTCGAGATCTTAGGTTATAATGTAAATCAGCAACTTCTGTTATGCCAAGCGATTTTAATCTTATGTAAAGGCGGTAAAGCCCAGCTAAACCTTTGTAGTCATCAGAGGAAAAAGGATAGAAAGTTAAATTGGGTATGCCAACAAAAAAAGGCGCAAACAGCGGTCTGCTCAAATAAACAAACTCGGTATTGGTATTCTGCTGGGCGAATTGTTTAACAATAGGAGCGGTCATGGCAACATCTCCCATTGCCGAAAAACGGATAATAAGGACATTACGCCTCTTATCCATTTTTTTGTTCATTTAAATTATACAAAACAGGGTTTAAACTTGG
>JBBSTQ010000254.1:0-5347 GCA_038235745.1 Sphingobacteriales bacterium | reverse complement strand
TGGTTTTTACAAATTTAACTTTTTTTAAAATATTTTAAATGACGATAAACAGATTAGAACGCTTGCTTGAATTTTCAAAAAATGAACCTAACGACCCATTTTTAAAGTATGCGCTTGCTACTGAATATCTTAGGTTAAATAACACTGAAGAAGCCCTTCGGTATTATTTAGACTTGGTAGATAAACATACAGATTATATTGGAACTTATTATCATTTAGGGAAATTATACGAACAATTAGGACAGCAAGATGACGCTTTACGAGTATATGAGCAGGGTATTGAAGTCGCTAAGCGAATAAAAGATCAACATGCTTTAAGCGAGTTGATGGGGGTTTATAATAGTTTGCAGGATGAGATGGAGGAATAATTAATTACTGAATGAGAGAATGAGTGAAGGAAGGAATTCATGTGGAGGCGGTAGCTTAATGATTGAATGAGAGAATGACAGAAGGAGTGAATTCTGTTTGGTCGAAAAATAAATGTAAGAAGGATGAATGGATTTGCGATTTTGCTATTCTATCATTCTCTACTTCAATCATTCAAAATTTAATGAGCGAATGATTGAATGTTGAAGGAAGGAATTCATGTGGAGGCGGTAGCTTAATGATTGAATGAGAGAATGACAGAAGGAGTGAATTCTTGTTTCGCCGAAAAATAAATGTAAGAAGGATGAATGGATTTGCGATTTTGCTATTCTATCATTCTCTACTTCAATCATTCAAAATTGATAATCATCCAAAATATATTTATGAAAGGGAGAAAATTCAGAAAACTCATTTTTTTGCGTGACGTTTTAGCGTTCATGCTTACTTCCTTTGGTGGGCCACAAGCACATTTGGCAATTATATTGAATGATTTTGTAAAAAAACGGGCGTACTTAACGGAAGAGGAGTTGATGGAGCTTTATTCGCTCACGCAGATTTTACCTGGACCTTCATCTACGCAAACTTTGATTGGGGTGGCTTATAAAGTAGGAGGGCTACCGCTTGCACTAATTACATTTTTAATTTGGGCGGTGCCTTCAGCCGCTGTGATGTGTTTTATCGCTGTCAACCTTGACGCTTTTTCATTGAATGCCAGGTTCTCTAAAGTTCTAACTTTTATACAACCGATAGCTTTAGGGATTGTTGCTTATGCCACTTATACTTTCGGTAGGGTAGCTATAAAATCTGAAATTAACTTAATTTTAGCTGCTTGTGCAGTGGCAGCGAGTTTAATTCTTAGAAGTCCGTATGTTTTTCCAATATTAATTTTGCTGGGCGGTATCATCAGCTCAGCAACAGAGGCCAAGCATGAGGAAGATCAATTAAGAGTAAAGCTTTTTGCGAATATCAACACCAGAAAAGTAGCTTACTTTGTTGGTGTTTTACTTTTGTTCGGTGTTTTAGGTGCGGTTATCAATCGTACATCGCCATTTAGTTTGCCCATCAGACTTTTTGAAAACTTTTACCGTAACGGAATTCTGATTTTTGGCGGTGGGCAGGTATTGGTGCCTTTAATGTACACCGAGTTTGTTGATGTAAAACATTATTTAACCGGGCAGGAGTTTTTATCCGGTTATGCTTTGCAACAGATGATTCCTGGACCCACTTTTTCGTTCACCTCATTTGTAGGAGCAATATCTTTAGGTAACAGAGGTTATGGTATTAGCGGGCAAATTTTAGGAAGTACCATCGCCGTTTTAGGAATCAATGCGCCGGGAGTTATCCTGATTTTGTTTATCGTCCCTTTTTGGGAGGATTTAAAAAAAATAACTCGAATAAAGCGATCTTTAAGCGGAATTAATGCAGTTGCAGTTGGGTTTATGATTGCAGCATTTATCTTGCTTTTAAAACCTGTAGGCTTTAACTACCTTAATATTGCTATCATTGCAGCTACTTTTTTGGTACTTAAATTTACTAAGATAAAAACGCCTTACATTATATTGGTAGGTGTATTGACAGGGATATTTTTAGCCTAAACTTTTGAAATAGAAGAGGTTGTAATATAATTTTTTTTCTGATTTGTAATAATATCCAGTGAAAACTCTGCTGGCATAAATACGGGCATCTTTTTTGATTCCTGAAAAACAGCAATCATTTTATTGGTCAGGGTCGGGTTATTTGATTGGTGTCGATAAGGATAATTGAAAAAAATACTGGATATTGATAGCGTCAACCAATTTTATATTTTCCACTCACTATGCTCAAACTACTAACCGCTGCTCAAACGCGTAAAGCAGATCAGTTCACTATTGAAAACGAAGCTATTCAATCGTCCGAATTAATGGAACGGGCCTCTAACGTTTTTGTGAAAATATTTACGGATAAGTTTCCAGACCGTAAGAAAAGTATTTTAGTTTTTTGCGGAAAGGGCAATAACGGCGGAGATGGTTTGGTGATAGCTCGATTATTATTTGATGAAGGTTATCTCAACACGCAAACTTTTGTTGCGGATTTCTCTGAAAAATCCAGTGAAGATTTTGACTTGAATCTCGAACGGTTACAAGAGAAGGACACTTCTATCTTTTACTTAAAACAGGCTGATGATATTGAATTGTTAGAAGCAGATTTCCTTATTGATGCGTTATTAGGGTCAGGACTAAATAAAGCGCTTGAAGGTGAGTGGCGCAAATTGGTAAAAAAAATCAATCAGTTTTCGGGTTATAAAATAGCGATTGATGTGCCAACAGGAATGCCTTGCGAAGGTGAGTTATTTGATGACGTTATTTTAAAATCAGATTTTACAGTTACTTTCCAAAGACCAAAGCTCAATTTTTTACTACCCATTTCAAGTCCGTATATAAAAGAGTGGAAAGTTGCCAATATAGGTTTAGATGAAAACTTTATTCAAAGCACCGAATCTCCTTTTTATTGGTTGTGGAAAGGCGGTGTACAAAGATTTATAAAAGCTCGGCAACCTTTTGAACATAAAGGTTTGCTGGGTCATGCGTTAATAATTGCCGGAAGCGATGACACCATGGGCGCTGCTTTAATTGCAACAGAGGCTTGTGTAAAATGTGGCGCAGGCTTAACATCTGCCATGATTCCACAGTCTGGTTTACAGGCATTAAATACGCGTTTGCCAGAAGCCATGTTTGCCCACCGCGATAAGCTGGATAAAATGGATTGGGATAAGTTCAAAACAATTGGCATTGGGCCAGGTTTAGGCACATCAGACCATAGTCTTTCTATTTTAAAAATGGTTTTAAGCAATTTCAAAAAACCAATGGTAATAGATGCAGATGCCATTAACCTCATTAGCAACAACAAAGAGCTGATGAAACTAGTGCCTGAAAATTCTGTTTTTACGCCCCACATGAAAGAGTTTGACCGTTTGTTTGGCACTCACGATAGTTGGTGGAAACGTATTGAGACGGCGCTAAAAAAATCTGTAGAACTGAAAGTTTACATCGTTTTAAAAAACAGATATACCATGATTTTTACACCAGAAGGGGTATGTTATTTCAATTCTTCTGGCTCGCCTGCAATGGCAAGTGGTGGAATGGGCGATGCGCTAACTGGCGTAATCACCAGTATGTTATCGCAAGGTTATGACGTTGGAAAAGCAGTTCAGTTAGCTGTTTTTAGTCACGGTTTTGCGGGAGAACATTTGGCGCAAAAGATGTATGTGGTGCCTGCAACAGCGTTGACTAAACAGATGCCTTATATTCTAAGAGAGTTAGCCGCCAAGTAAATACGGTAGTTTTTGGAATAAAATACAAGTCTGAAAAAACCTCAAATTTTTTTTATCTATCAATGAATGGCGTTAAATGCGAAAAATTGTTTTTTATTTTTATGCAAAAATGGTATTGCAGTTTCGTTTTTTTCTAAATACCTTAAGCCTCTCAAATTTAAAACAATAGATGAAAGTTAGACTATTACAAACATTTACATTTTTGGCAGTTTTATTTTCTTCGGTAAGTACATTTGCCGCAGAAGGAATAGATGAAAAAATCAACAATGCCTTTGCACCCATTGCAGATGCGTGGGAAGGATTCGTTTTTACAGCCATCCCTATTACAGACCAACTTAGTGTTCCCATAGTTTTAATCGTTTTGATTGGTGGTGCACTGTTTTTTACATTTTACTTTTCTTTTGTAAACATTCGCCGTTTCCCTATGGCCATAAAAGTGGTACAAGGAAAATACGATTTTGTAGAAGGAAATGAAGCTATTAAGACTCATCCAGATGGGGACGCCCCACTTCCAATAACAGAAGAAGAGCGAAGAGACGGCGAGGTAACTCATTTTCAAGCATTAACTGCCGCTGTCTCCGGTACGGTAGGTTTGGGTAACATTGCTGGGGTAGCAGTTGCAGTTGCTGTTGGTGGGCCTGGAGCAACTTTTTGGATGATCGTTGCAGGTTTGCTTGGCATGTCATCAAAATTTGTCGAATGCACACTCGGTGTAAAGTATAGAGATGTTGATAAAGACGGAACCATTCATGGCGGTCCCATGTACTATTTGGCAAAGGGACTAAAAGAAATGAAAATGGGTGTTTTGGGTAAAGTTCTTGCAGGTCTTTTTGCGGTTTTATGCGTTGGTGCATCTTTTGGAGGTGGTAATGCATTCCAATCAAACCAAGCCGTTGCACAAATTACTTCAACGTTTAATTTAGAGGGTGGTTTTGTTAAGAGTTTGCTCGGTTTAATAATTGCGGGTATTGTAGCCGTTGTAATTATTGGTGGTATCAAAAGAATTGCCGTTTGGACGGAGCGGTTGGTGCCGTTTATGGCAGGGCTATACATGCTAGCCTGCTTAATCATCATTGGTGCTCATTTTAATTACATTGGTGAGGCTTTTGGATTAATTTTCTCTCAAGCTTTTTCACCAACGGCAGGTTTAGGTGGTTTCTTAGGGGTGTTAATTACAGGTTTCAGACGGGCGGCTTTTTCTAACGAAGCAGGCGTTGGTTCAGCATCTATTGCCCACGCAGCAGTAAAAACACGTTACCCGGCTAGTGAAGGTGTGGTTTCCTTGTTAGAGCCATTTATTGATACGGTGGTAATTTGTACCATGACTGCCTTGGTTATTATCTTTTTCAATAAAGACGGTGCATTTGATTACGGCCTAACAGACGCTGCCGGAAACGTGGTTTTAAAGGCAACTGGGCAATCTGTGGGTGGTGTGGATTTAACTACGCTCGCTTTTGATGCGGTTATTCCTCATTTTTCTTATGTACTTACTGTAGCGATTGTTCTTTTTGCTTTTAGTACGATGATTTCATGGTCGTATTATGGCTTACAATCTTGGAAATACCTTTTCGGAAAATCTAAGCAAGCAGATATTACTTATAAAATTCTTTTCTTGATTTTTGTTGTAGTTGGAGCGGCGGCGACTTTAGATTCGGTCATCAAGTTTTCCGA
>JBBSTQ010000253.1:0-5358 GCA_038235745.1 Sphingobacteriales bacterium | reverse complement strand
TATCCAGAAAACATTTATTCATTTCTTCAAATACCTGCTGATGTGGCATTCCTTCGCCAAGGTCAAGCTCTTCCTTTGCCTTAAAAACATCCTGTATTATCTACGTGGGAACCTCTGTCCAGAAATCGTCCGATAAACCTATCAATGATTTTATTGCATTCAATAGATTCTCATCATCACTCTGAATAATCTTTTCAACGATTTTGTATTTTAAAGTTATGTCCATTGGCTGATTTTTTATAAAGGTAACGATTTTTGTCTTTTGATAAACCTATTTCTTGCGAGGCGGAAATGCGGAATCTCGGTTTTCAAAAACTTAATAAGTCTCTTCGAACCAAAAAAAAACCGCTCCCAATCAAGGAAACGGTTATAAGTTTAATGCTCAAGTTTTATGCTTTCGGCTTTGAGCTTTCTGCTTTGAGCTTTCTGCCTTCGGTTAAAAACCTAATCCTCAACAACCTCACTATTAGTTGATGGTTGCTCTTTAATATCTTCTTTAAAATACGTTTTTTGGTAAATCAAAATCGTAACAACACCAACTGAAATTGCCGAATCTGCAATGTTAAACACGGGTCTAAAAAACACAAAATCTTCCCCTGCCCAAATCGGGAACCATGTAGGGAAGTTTCCCTGAATAATCGGGAAATAAAACATATCTACAACCCTGCCGTGAAAAAGTGTTTCGTAATTATAAATTACGCCATAAAAAACAGAATCAATGATATTCCCTAAAGCACCTGCAAAAATCAGGGCAACGCTCATTATCAAACCTCTGTGATATTTATGCTTAATCAGATGATGTAGACCATAACCGATCCCAATCACAGCGACAATTCTAAATAAAGATAAAGCCAATTTACCTGCTTCGCCACCAAATTCCATCCCAAAAGCCATCCCGTTATTCTCGGTAAAGTGGATAATCGCAAAGTTTTTGATCAGATGAAATTCCTGACCAATAAACATATTTATTTTTACCCAAGTTTTTAAAACCTGATCGGCAAGCAATATTACAAAAATGGCAATAAGTGGCTTTGTGTAACCCTTCATTAATTTTGCTTTAATTTAGCAGCAATACTTAAAGTTGCATGCGGAACAGCCATTAATCGTTCTTTTTGTATCAAATTACCTGTTTCTCTGCAGATGCCGTAAGTTTTGTTTTCAATGCGAACCAAAGCGGCCTCCAAATTCTCGATGAACTTTTTTTGACGAGCGGCTAACTGGTTCAGTTGCTCTTTTTCTAAAGTTGCAGAACCATCTTCTAAAGTTTTGTAAGTACCTGCGGTGTCATCAGTCCCGTTTTTGTTTGGACTGCTTAATGAACTTGTTAGGTTTAACAACTCTTCTTTAGCGCTGTTTAATTTATCTGTAATCAGAACTTTAAATTCTTGTAATTCAGAGTCTGAATAGCTGTTTTTAGGTTTAGCTTGTTCCATGTTTAGTCTTTTGTTATAAATGTCAATATCTGTGTTTCTTCAATTTCTATAATTTGCCCAGTACTTAAGTTCAGGTCAAATTCTAACGATGTAGCCAATATTTCGGCGCAAATATAAGATAAATTATTGTCCACCGCCTCGCTAATTAAATCGTTGTTTTTTAGCGTTACTTTTATCTTGTCGGTAACATCAAAACCTAAATCTTTTCTTAAGTTTTGGATCCTGTTGACCACCTCTCGGGCAATCCCTTCTTCTTTTAGTTCGTTGCTGATGTTCACGTCTAAAGCAACCGTTAATTTGCCGAGGTTTGTCACTTGCCAACCTGGCACATCTTCCGCAATAATCTCCACATCTTCCGGTAAAATAGTATAGTTACTTGCATCAGCGTTAAGCGTAACCGAACCATTTTGTTCAAAAGCAACAATCTCTTCATCTGTAAACGCACTAATTTGCCCGCCAATTATCTTCATGTCTTTTCCCAACTTCTTCCCTAAAGATTTAAAATTCGGTTTGATTTTCTTCTTGATAATTCCCGCAGTGTCCTTTATATACTCAATTTCTTTGATATTGGTTTCAGATAAAATAAGTTCCTTCACTTTTTCCACTTTTGATTGAAAGTCGTTATCCAAAACTGGCAACAAAATTTTACCTAAAGGCTGGCGCACATTAATACTCACTTTTTTACGCAACGAGAGAACCATCGAAGAAATATCCTGCGCCATTTGCATTCTTTCTTCTAAATCTTTGTTGATTAAGCTGTTTTGGTAAACCGGGAAATCAGTCAAATGCACCGATTCCGCTTCCTCTTTTTTCGTGACCGTATTTAAATCATTGAACAATCGGTCAGAGAAAAACGGTGCTATGGGCGACATTAACTTGCTAATCGTAATTAGGCAAGTATAAAGCGTTTGGTAAGCCGATATTTTATCTTCGGAATAATCGCCTTTCCAAAAACGGCGGCGACTTAAACGCACAAACCAATTGCTCAAATGTTCGTCCACAAAATTTTGAATAGAACGAGCTGCTTTTGTAGGTTCAAAATCGTTGTAAAACTCATCAACCTGTTTGGTTAACGTGTTTAGCAAAGAAATAATCCATTGATCAATTTCCGGACGGTTTTCTAATTCAATATCGTCCTCAGAATAATCAAACTTATCAATGTTTGCATAAAGCACAAAGAAAGCGTAGGTATTGTAAAGCGTCCCGAAGAATTTACGACGAACTTCGTCCAAACCATCTTCGTTAAATTTTAAGTTGTCCCATGGCGATGCATTGCTAATCATATACCAGCGGGTAGCATCGGCACTATATTTTTCGATTGTCGTAAACGGATCAACAGCATTACCCAAACGTTTCGACATTTTATTGCCGTTTTTATCCAACACCAATCCGTTTGAAATTACGTTTTTGAATGCCAATCCTTTGTTAAAATTCTTCTCGTTGATTTCCTGTACTTCTTCACTAGCTTCACTCAACAAAGTAGCGAGCGCATGTAAAGTAAAAAACCAGCCTCGGGTTTGGTCAACACCTTCGGCGATAAAATCTGCCGGATAAGAGGCAGCAAATTCTTCTTTATTTTCAAAAGGATAATGCCATTGCGCATAAGGCATTGCGCCACTATCAAACCAAACATCAATTAAATCTAGCTCGCGATACATCTTTTGCCCTTCGGCAGAAATCAAAACCAAATCATCAACGTAAGGGCGGTGCAAATCAAAATCGCCAGTGCCTACGGTTTGTAAATAAGTGTTGTTTTTCAAGGATTCTTCTACAGATAGTTCGTCACTATCTAAAGCCTTAGAAAGCTCTGTTCGCAATTCTTCAATAGAACCAATGCAAATTTCTTCAGCACCGTTTTCAGTTCTCCAAATAGGCAACGGAGTTCCCCAATAACGAGAGCGAGAAAGGTTCCAATCCACCAAATTCTCTAACCAATTACCAAACCGACCAGTTCCAGTACTTTCTGGTTTCCAGTTGATTAACTTGTTGCGTTCTACCAATTTTTCTTTAACGGCGGTAGTTTTTACAAACCAGCTGTCTAAAGGATAATATAAAATCGGCTTATCAGTCCGCCAGCAATGTGGGTAACTGTGTTCATATTTTTTAACATCAAAAGCTTTATTTTCTTCCTTCAGTTTTATCGCAATCAAAACATCCGTAGGTTTAAAATCTTCTGCTTTACGCTCTTCATCGCTATAATATTCTTCTTTCACGTAACGGCCAGCAAAATCGGAAACCTCGTCCACAAATTTTCCTTGCTTATTTACCAACGGAAATTCGTTGCCATTTTCATCTTTTACCATGACCGACGGTACGCCAGCTTCACGAGCAATCCGAAAGTCATCCGCACCAAAAATAGAAGCCGTATGCACTACACCAGTACCATCCTCGGTAGTTACAAAATCCCCTGCAATTACACGGAAGGCATCTTTTTCTAATTCTTCGTTGCTTACATAAGGCATCAACTGCTCATAACGTAAGCCTAAAAGAGCAGCGCCTTTAAATTCCGCAGCAATTTCCCAAGGTATAATTTTATCGCCACCGTTATAATCTTGGAAGGATGCATCTTTTGCATCAGCTTTGAAATGTTTAGCCACTAAATTTTTGGCCAACACCACACTGATCGGTAAAAAAGTATATTGGTTAAAGGTTTTTATCTTAACATAATCTATGTCTTCGCCAACTGCCAAAGCACAGTTGCTTGGTAAAGTCCAAGGTGTGGTAGTCCAAGCAATAATGCTGGTGTTTTCCGCCGCAGTTTCAAACAAAACGTTGGTTAACGGATGTATTTGTTGGTTTCTAACTTTAAATTGCGCAACAATTGAAGTGTCCTTTACATCGCGGTAAGTGCCGGGTTGGTTCAGTTCATGAGAGCTTAAGCCCGTCCCTGCTGCTGGCGAATATGGCTGTACGGTGTATCCTTTGTATAAAAAACCTTTCTGATGTAATTGCTTTAAAATCCACCAAAGGGATTCAATATATTCGTTTTTGTAAGTGATATATGGGTCGCCTAGATCAACCCAATAACCCATTTTTTCGGTCAAATCATTCCAAACATCGGTGTAGCGCATTACCTCTTTTCGGCAAGCATCGTTGTAATCTTTTACGGATATTTTTTTACCGATATCTTCCTTTGTAATGCCTAAAGATTTTTCAACAGCCAGCTCAATAGGTAAGCCGTGAGTATCCCAACCACCTTTACGCTTAACTTGGAAGCCTTTTAACGTTTTATATCGACAGAAAATATCTTTGATGGCCCTCGCCATAACGTGGTGGATTCCCGGCATTCCGTTAGCGGATGGCGGACCTTCGTAAAACGTATATGGTTTAGATGCAGGTCGGTTTTGAATGCTTTTTTCGAAGATTCTGTTGTTTTTCCAATCCTCCAAAACATCCTTGCCAACTTGCGGTAAATTTAACTGCTTATATTCTTTGTACATAAAAATATTTAATATATTGAACTGATAATCAGTTATTTATATTCATTTAATTTATTAATTTGCAAACTCAATTCTCTTGAGTTGCCAAATTTACGATTATTTAGTAAGATTTAATTTCTACTTTACATTCTCATTCGGATTTTAAATAATTGAATAAAGTTGGTACAATGACCGATTAGTGGTTTTTGATCAGATTAATGCAAATGAAAAAGCTTTTAGCGTAGGTTAGGTCGTTACATTACTAACCGGTGGCGTGGCTTTACCCGCCGGCTTGTATGGTAGCCTATATACAACTGAATTCAAGAAGGTGGTTGAGGAAAAAACGAATAAACAAAAAAGCCCTGGCATTTGCGAGGGCTTTTTTTATAAGTCTGGAAATTCTTCTGAGAACATTTTGTCGGCTTGATTCTTTAAATCAATTACATCTACATGATTATTTGCCATTAAATAGGTTGAATTAGCAACATTGTTGTAATGTGTAAATG
>JBBSTQ010000252.1:0-5361 GCA_038235745.1 Sphingobacteriales bacterium | reverse complement strand
TTAATAAAAGTGTCCTGAAAAATATCTTCGGCTAAAAACTGATCTTTAACCAAAAGGTATATGGATGTATAAATTCTTGATTTGTGTCTAGTTACCAACTCGGATAGAGCCGCTTCATTCCCTTTAATGTAAGAATGCACCAGTTCTTGGTCTGTTTTTTCTTGAAAGCTCATAATAGTTCCTACTTTAAATTGTGAGTTTATTAATTTATGTTAAGTAGTGTTTTATCTATATGTTTCCTTTTATTTATATGAACTTGTATCAAATGAAATGATAATTTTATTAAAATCAAAATAATTAACACGTTTTAACGTAATGCAAAACTTTAGCCAAACCCAAACGATTGATTAATTATTAAATTAATTGGCTGTTTTTCATTTCAATGGGTTTACTATCCCTTACGTAAAATATCGACAATGTGATACAGTACGCTTATGTTTTGTTAAAACCAATTCATTTTATTAGGATATACGTAAATTATAGTTTAATAGGTTTATTTTTGCAAATAAATTTTAGAGGCGGTAGGAAATTAGCAAGAGAATTGCAGAGAGAAAGACAATGATAGAAGAATTAGATCCACAAAAAAATATAATTATAAAAGGTGCTAGGGTACATAATTTAAAAAATATCGATGTTGCTATCCCAAAAAACAAATTGGTTGTTATTACCGGAATGTCAGGTTCGGGTAAGTCATCCATTGCGTTTGATACGCTTTACGCCGAAGGACAACGCCGTTATGTAGAAAGTTTATCGTCTTACGCTCGCCAATTTATGGGGCGGATGAATAAACCTGACGTTGATTATATTAAAGGTATTGCACCTGCAATAGCTATCGAGCAGAAAGTAATTACATCAAACCCGCGTTCTACGGTGGGGACTTCCACAGAGATTTATGATTATCTAAAATTGCTTTTTAGCCGAGTTGGAATAACTATTTCGCCAATTTCTGGCAAGGTGGTGAAAAAAGATTCGGTTACGGATGTTGTAAATTATTTATCGGAATTGCCCGAAGAAAGTGTGACCACTATTTTATGCCCGCTTTACCCGCACAACAACCGTACGCTTAAAGAAGAACTGGCAGTTTTGCTTCAAAAAGGTTTTTCTAGAATTGTTTGGAACGATGAAATTAGAAAAGTTGAGGATATTTTAGAAGACGAAACCGTAGCCAACGAAGAAATTAAAGACGAGCATAAGTTGCTGATTTTAATTGACCGGATTGTTACCAATCAAGAAGATGAAACGGTTAGCCGTATGGCAGATTCTGTGCAGACTGCTTTTTTTGAAGGAAAAGGAGATTGCTATGTAGAGTTTGAGGGTTCTAGGAAGCATTTTTCGGATAGGTTTGAGTTGGACGGAATTAGGTTTGAAGAACCGACGCCAAACTTTTTCAGCTTTAACAATCCTTACGGAGCTTGCCCTAAATGTGAAGGTTTCGGAAGAGTTTTAGGGATTGATGAGGATCTAGTAATTCCGGATAAATCAAAATCGGTGTACGATGGTGCAATTGCGCCTTGGCGTGGCGAAAAAATGCGGGAATGGTTGGATGAATTGGTCAAAAGTTCAATAAAATTTGATTTCCCTATTCATCGTTCTGTGAGTCAGCTGACCAATGCCGAACGTAAATTGCTTTGGAAAGGAAATAAGTATTTTAAAGGCCTAGATGCTTTTTTTAAGTTTTTAGAGGAGCAGACTTACAAAATTCAATACCGCGTGATGCTTTCCCGTTACCGAGGAAAAACCAACTGTCCAGATTGTATGGGTAGCCGTTTGCGTTCGGATGCGACTTACGTGAAAGTTGCCGAGCATTCCATTACGGATTTGGTGTTGATGCCTTTAAAAGAGTTGCTTCCGTTTTTTGAAACTTTGAATCTTGATGAACGTGATACAAAAATTGCGAAACGATTGTTGTTAGAAATCACAAATCGGATTCTGTTTTTGAACGAAGTTGGTTTGGGTTATTTAACGTTGAACCGTTTATCAAATACTTTATCAGGAGGAGAATCTCAGCGCATCAACTTGGCGACTTCTTTGGGAAGCTCTTTGGTCGGTTCTGTTTATGTTTTGGATGAACCGAGCATTGGTTTACACCCGAAAGATACTAACCGATTAATTGGTGTTTTAAAATCTTTACGAGATGTGGGCAACACGGTTTTGGTGGTTGAACACGAGGAAGAAATGATGCAAGCCGCCGATCATTTAATTGATATTGGCCCAGAAGCAGGAACCTTAGGTGGCGAACTGATTTTTGCAGGGACTTTTGAAGAGATTTTGACTGACGAAAGAAGTTTAACAGGTAAATATTTAAGCGGTAGGGAAAGTATTGTTATCCCAAAAGCCAGAAGAAAGCCGATTGAGTTTATAGAAATTAAAGGCGCAAGAGAAAATAACCTCCAAAATATTGATGTTAAGTTTCCTTTAAATGTACTTTGTGCAGTTACAGGAGTTTCAGGATCTGGAAAAACATCTTTGGTGAAGCGGATTTTATTACCTGCTTTACAGAAAACCTTAGGAAATTATTCGGGTGAACAAACCGGTTCTTACGACGGAATTGAAGGTGCGGTAAATGAAATTACCGGAGTGGAAATGGTGGATCAAAATCCAATTGGTCGTTCGTCCCGCTCAAACCCGGTAACTTATGTTAAAGCTTGGGATGAAATCCGATCATTATATTCTTCACAAGCATCGGCGAAAGCTGGCGGACTAAAACCTGCAGCATTTTCTTTTAACGTAGAAGGTGGCAGGTGCGATGTTTGCCAAGGCGAAGGCGAAGTGAAAATTGAGATGCAGTTTATGGCAGATATTTATTTGCCATGCGAAGGCTGTGATGGTAAACGCTTTAAACAACATGTTTTAGACGTTACTTACAAAGATAAAAACGTAGCCGAAGTTTTAGAAATGACCATTGATGAAGCTTTGGAGTTCTTTACCGCTGAACCAAAAATAGTTTCAAAACTGCAGCCATTAGTTGATGTAGGTTTGGGATATGTGCATTTAGGGCAGTCTTCAAACACTTTATCTGGTGGCGAAGCGCAACGTATTAAATTAGCTTCTTTTTTAATTAAAGGGAACAATAGCTCTAAAACATTATTTATTTTTGACGAGCCAACAACTGGTCTGCATTTCCACGACATTAAAAAGCTGTTGAAGTCTTTTGAGGCTTTGATAGCACAAGGAAACACAATTATTGTGATTGAACACAATATGGATGTGGTAAAATGTGCGGATTGGGTAATTGATATTGGCCCAGGCGGTGGAAATGATGGAGGTAAACTGGTATTTGAAGGAACGCCGGAGGATTTAGCTCAGGATAAGGATTCCTTTACTGGGCATTATTTGGCAGGAAGGTTATAAAAATGAGTTCATTTAGTTCATTAGGCTTGTGGAGTGGAAACAGGGAGTTCATTTAGTTCATTAGGGATTAGACTTTTGGAGTGGCAATGAGAAGTTCATTCATTTCATTAGTCATTAGGTTTTTGGAGTGAAAACAGGATGTTTATTGGCATAGAATGAGAAATTATTATAATTAGTTTTTGCTATTCTAAAAGACTTAATGAACCAATGACTAATGAACTTTTTTCCTAAACAATGAACAAGTGACTAATGAACTCTTTTCAAAAACTGATTCAACTAATCAAACTAAAAAAATGAGTTTCAATACACTTGAGGATTTAGAAATTTATAAGAGAGCATTTGCTTTATCAGATTCTATTTGGAAGGAAGTTGGGAACTGGAAAGATTTCTTTGTTAAAGACACGATAGGGAAACAATTGGTTAGAGCAGCGGACTCTATTGATGCAAATATCGCTGAAGGTTACGGAAGATTTCATTACAAAGAGAATAAAAACTTTTGTTATTACAGCCGAGGTTCACTTTTGGAAACGAAAGGCTTCATTAAAAAATGTAAAAACAGAGGGCTTATAGAGTCAGAAAAAGCTGACTTACTATTAAACGAAATTGAACAAATTCATAAAATGCTAAACTCGTATATCAGCTATATCGGTAAGAAAAAACAAGAAATATAAAACAACTCATTAAATAGGTTGTAATTTAAAACTGCTAACCTAGCACCTAATAAACTAAAATAACGCATTAGGTATGTTGCCATTAGCAAAGTCTAATGAACCAACGCCTAATAAACTAAAATAACTCGTTAGATAAGTTCCCATTAGTCAATCCTAATGAACCAATGACTAATGAACTGAATGAACTTTATACATGAAAGAAGAATCCAAACTAATACGTACACAAGCAAAAAGATCTGAAAACAGAGAACATTCAGTGCCTTTGTATTTAACATCCAGTTTCATTTTTGATGATGCTGAACAAGGCAGAGCTGTTTTTGCTGGCGAAGAAGAAGGCAATATTTACTCTCGTTACTCAAACCCAAATACCACCGAACTGATTGATAAAATCTGCATGATGGAAGGTGCGGAAGCTGGTTTGGTCTTTTCATCGGGAATGGCGTCGGTTTTTGCTTCTTTTGCTGCGCTTTTAAAATCTGGAGATCATATTGTTTGTTTTCGTTCTGTATTTGGTTCTACGCACCAATTATTGACCACGCTTTTTCCACGTTGGGGAATTAGCCATACTTATGTTGATGCTTCAAAGCCAGAAGATTTAGAAAAAGCGATTCAGCCGAATACCAAGATGATATTTTTGGAGACGCCCTCAAATCCTGGTTTGGAATTGGTGGACTTGGAATGGCTTTGCAAAATAAAAGGAAAACATCCGCAGATTATTATCAATGTTGACAACTGTTTTGCAACCCCTTACCTACAAAAACCAATCGAATACGGAGTGGATTTAGTGATTCATTCGGCAACAAAATACATGGACGGACAAGGCAGAGTTTTGGGTGGCGCAATTTGCGGTAGAGCGGATTTGATCAACGAAATGATGTTTTTTATCCGCCATACCGGTCCAGCGATGTCTGCATTTAACGCTTGGGTAATTTCAAAAAGTTTAGAAACCTTGCCTATACGTTTGGACAGGCATTGTAGCAGCGCATTAAAAGTTGCTGAAGTTTTAGAAGCAAATGCCGAAGTGGAGCAAGTGCGCTATCCGCATTTAAAATCGCACCCGCAATATGAGCTGGCTAAAAAACAGATGAAGCAAGGTGGCGGAATTGTAACATTCATTATAAAAGGCGGTTTTGAGCGAGCTAAACGCTTTTTAGATTGTTTGGAGATGCTTTTAATTACCTCAAACTTGGGCGACAGCAGAAGTATTGCAACGCATCCAGCTTCCACAACGCATTCTAAATTAACAGAAGAAGAAAGAGAAAACATCGGAATTTATCCGGGTTCTATCCGTCTTTCTATCGGTTTAGAAAATATTGACGATATTGTTGAGGATGTGGTT
>JBBSTQ010000251.1:0-5411 GCA_038235745.1 Sphingobacteriales bacterium | reverse complement strand
GTTTCATATAAACCGAACCAATTAAAAAATGCACCAGCAACAAAAATTATGGAAATAGTCAACTGTGCAATTAAGGCGAAAGGAATAATATCTTCACTTTTGAATTTTTTCAACAACAGATTATTCAGTTGGCTGGCACCAATAAATCCAAGGGATAAGATGGCGAAAATCCAGCCGTAAATGGTCTCACTCACTTTATAAATCTCCATGTAGATGAGTGGCGAACTAGAAACATAAGCAAACAATCCTGAAAAGGAAAGTGCGCCAGCAAAAGTGTAAGTGTGAAATTGCGGATTAAACAACACCACTTTAAATCCTTTCAATATTGGTTTTGGCTTTAAGGATAACGAAGGGTTGCCTTTAAATCCCTCAGGTAGAAAAAAGAAAACGACTAAAAGCATCGCTAAACCCATTCCTGCCAACGCAAAAAACACAGACTGCCACCCTAAACTAGCCGTAAGATAACCGCCAGCAGTTGGTGCAATCATTGGGGAAGCACCCACAACTAGCATCAGCAATGCGAACACTTTGGCGTTTTCTTTTACCGGAAAGAAATCCCTTACCATCGCCATCGCTGCAACAGCTGCAGCACAGCTGCCAATAGCTTGTACAAATCTCAACACAATTAAAGATTCAATATTATATGCTTGTGCACAACCGACAGACGCTAAAATATAAATAACCAGACCGATGTATAAAGGCTTTTTTCTGCCAAACTTATCCAGTAATGGCCCATACAAAAGCTGCCCTAAAGAAATGCCGACAAAAAAGCTAGCCAAGGAAAGAGAAACCTGATTGATGTTGGTTTTTAAATCCTGAGCGATTGCCGGAAAACCTGGCAAATACATGTCGATCGAAAACGGTCCCAATGTGGTTAGCGAGCCCAAAATCAGAACAAGAAAAATATATCTCTTACGAGTCATTGGAAATTAAATGCTTTTTAAACGAAGTTGCAAAGATGCGTTTTAAATCTTGTGGTTTATGGGATGCTATAGGTTAAATCGTCCAATTTCATCAAGCGAAGGTTCATAATCGTATTGTATGTGTCCCCCTCTGGAGGGGGTTGGGGGAGGTTGAGCCGTTCGAAAAGAAATATTCTTAGTTATTAAAACCTTCTACCTCCCTCTTTGATTCTCCCTCCAGAGGGAGACACGTTATGGCAACCTGTTAAATTTACACGCGTTTCCAATTATTGTCGTATTTATCCAAATTACTTGGTTTAACGTCATTTCATATTGATTTATATGAAATATATTGTACCTCAACTTGACGACGTGTTTATTGTGTATTCCCATCCTTACCCACCTAACCCAGACAATAAAACCCTCCAAAGCTCTCGCAATTGAAGGGTTTCAAAATCATAAAAGAAAAAACTTACTCAGCTCTTTTTAAACCAAACTTGTCAATTTTACTGTATAAATGACTTCTTTGGATTTCAATGTCCTCTGCAGTTTTTGATACGTTCCAATTGTTTTTTTCCAATTTGTATTTGATGAATTCCATTTCCGCATGATCCTTAAACTCTTGGAAATTAGAGAAGCCTTCATAGTCAAATCCGTTAGAAGCGGACGAAGAACTAGTAGAATCAAAAGCATTTTCGGGATTATAAATACTTCCACTTGGATTAGCAAACGCTCTTACGTTATCTTCTGTAATGGTTTTATCGCTCAAAATAATCAAACGCTCTATCACGTTTCTCAATTCACGAATATTTCCCGTCCATGGTAAAGATTTCAAAGCATCCATTGCGCCCGGACTAATTTTTTTCACTGGCATACTATATTCGTTGCAAATTTCCTCACAAAAGCTCTCTGAAAGTAGAGGAATATCAGACTTTCGCTCTGCCAAAGGTGCAACGTGGATGTGAATCACGTTTAAACGGTGGTATAAATCCATTCTAAAATTTCCAGCCTCAATCTCTTTTAACAAATCTTTGTTAGTTGCTGCAATTACTCTTACGTTTACTTCAATCTCTTTTTCGCCACCAACACGGGTAATCTTGTTTTCTTGCAAGGCTCTTAATACTTTGGCCTGTGCAGATGGGCTCATGTCGCCAATCTCATCTAAAAATATAGTTCCACCGTTCGCTTGTTCAAACTTTCCGATGCGTTGCTTAATCGCAGATGTAAATGAACCCTTTTCATGTCCAAATAACTCAGATTCAATCAGTTCAGAAGGAATTGCTGCGCAGTTTACTTCAATTAAAGGCGCACTCGCTCTGCTTGATTTTTCGTGTAACCAACGGGCTACCAGCTCCTTACCACTTCCGTTTGCTCCGGTCACCAATACCCTTGCATCCGTAGGGGCAACTCGGTCTATTGTTTCTTTAACTTTTGCAATCGCTGGCGACTCGCCTAAAATCTGACGAGTTTTTGATTTGGCTACTTTTTGCTTCAGTACTTTAGCTTCCGTAACTAAACTTCCCCTATCAAGGGCGTTTCTAACGGTAATTAATAATCTGTTTAAATCAGGTGGTTTTGAAATAAAATCGAAAGCTCCTTTTTTAGAAGCTTCAACTGCTGTTTCCACGGTTCCGTGACCAGAAATCATGATGAAAGGAAGATCTGGATGTGATGCATGTGCGCTCGTAAGCACTTCCATACCATCCATTCGATTCATTTTTATATCGCACAGCACTAAATCATAGCCGATATTCTTAATCATTTCTAAGCCATCTCCGCCGTTGTCTATATCGTCAACCTTATAATCTTCGTATTCTAATATTTCTCGTAAGGTGTTTCTGATAGCTCTCTCGTCGTCAATGATTAAAATTTTAGCCATATTAATTTAATATTTGTTAAAAGTGTATATAATTTTGGACAATCGCTTGGGTTTTTGCAGAACAAAGAAGTCCTGCAAATTGTTGCAGGACTTCAAACTGCTTGTAATAATGCAAATTTGTAAGCCGGGTTCTGTCATCCCAAAACAATTTGGAATGTCTCTACCATTTATCTTGCCATAATATTGCTATTACAGTCTAACGATCTACCCTTCCTAATAGTGAATAAACACAGCAGAACGGGTCGCTCTGGCGGTTAAGATTTATTTGATCTTTCAACTCCTGAGGTTTACCACGGTGCATGTCGCCATACAAAGTCGTGAGCTCTTACCTCACGTTTTCACCCTTACTAAGCCCGAAGACGAAGCGGTTTGTTTTCTGTAGCACTTTCTGTCGTTCTATTACAAAACGCCTTCCCGTTAGGAAGCAGGATACCCTATGTTGCCCGGACTTTCCTCCGCCCGATTTTAAATCGAAGCAGCGATAGAGCCATTTGCGTCACAAAGGTAAGGATTATATCAATTGCATTTCCGCAGATTTTTCTCTACTTCCGTAACATCGTAAATGCCTTGGTTGTTGCCGAAAGAGTTAGTGATGTACGTGAGCACTTTTGCCAAATCAATAGGTGCTAGGTGTTTTTCAGCAGGCATAATGCCTTGGTATGCTATTCCGTTGATTACGATGCTATCCTTTAAGCCGTAAACCACAAAACAAGCTAGTTTATCACGATTGTTTTTTAAATAGGTGGTATCCGTCAAAGGCGGAATTAAAGCCTCTAAACCTTTTCCATCGTCCATGTGGCAATTGCCGCAATGCGTTTTGTACATTGTGGAACCGTCTGAGTAATACCGCTGGTACTTAACAGATTCCTCACTACAAGCGTTCAAGAAAATCGCAACAATCAATCCGCAGAAAATTAACGGAATTAAAATTTTTCTCATTAGTTAGCTGATTTATATTCGTTCAGCAAAATATCGATGTCATTTTTTAAGTTTTCAACCTGTTGTTTGTCAGTACCGTCGTAAGCACCTCTAATTTGTCGTTTTTTGTCCACCAAAATAAAATATCCAGAATGCTCAACACCGCCCGGAATATCTGCATTTTCTTGTGCGTAATTCATGTACCCGTTTTTTGCTAAGGTATAAACCGAATCTCTCTCTCCTAATAAAAAACTCCACTGACTACCTTTAACCCCCAGTTTATCAGCATACTTTTTCAAAACGGGGACGCTATCATGTTTTGGGTCAATGGTGTGCGATATAAAACGAACTTCGTTATTGCCTTTATATTCATTGTAGACGGAAAGCATATTCTTGCTCATAACTGGACAGATAGAAGGGCAGGAGGTAAAAAAGAAATCGGCCACGTAAATGCTGTTTTTTAACGAATCGTTATTGATAATTACGCTGTCCTGATTTACAAAGCTAAAGTTAGGGATGGTTTGGTAAAAAGTGTCCACCTCTAATTTCCCGTTGACCATTTTTTCCATGGTTTGCCTTTCTCCTAAAATTGGAAGTTTTTTTGGCGTATCGCTACAAGCAAAAAGTAACGTTAAGGAAGCTAAGAAGCCAATCGATTTTAAGAAATTCATGCTATTTATATTTATTGATGATTGAGTCACTTTTAATGATAACACTTTTAAACGACTTTTCTACCACGTTAATCTTATCTTTTTGGTCGTTTAAGTAAATCATGATTTCCTCGTGAGATTTCCCCTCATAATCTGCATCAAAGTTGTGCATCCACGTCATCATTTGCTCATCGGCAACAGCCAAATCTGTTTTTAATTGTGTCAAATCAGTCCGTACTTTTGCCGTATCTAATTCTAGGTTTTTTGCTTTAAGGCTATCGATAGCATCCAATATTTTGTCGACGGCCATCTTTTTCTCCATCAAAGTGCCCATCTCCGTCATCAGGGTATCGTGTGTAGCAATTACGGCTTTTTGCAAGTCTTGCTGTTCTTTTTTAGGATTGTTATTGTTACAGGCAGTAAAAGCCATTGCTACCACAACAGCGCCAAAAAATGTTTGTTTTAAAAAATTACTTAATTTCATTATGATTTGATTTATGTGGTATTTAGACCATTTATAAGCGTTAGGCTTTCTGTTGGTCGTAAGTGTAATTTTGAACTTATTGATAAAAAACCAGCGTAGTTATTTTTTGAAATATCTTCCGGTTGAGCTTTAGTTCAATAGATGTTTGTTTTTGGGATTTAAAAAATAAAATCAAATGCTTTGTGGCGGATGGAAAACCGAGGAGGAAATAGTAATGGTGCGTTTTTTTAAATAGTAAGGATGCGATGGCAAGGTTTCATTAGTTAGAAACACGGTTTTAAACTCAGAAATAACCACATTTTGTTGCGAAAGATCTTTCTGGGTTTTTCGTTCAGAGGATTGTTTCTTTTTTTCTGCTTCGGCAATTTTTTTTGATAAAAAACACTTTCCGTTGCAGTTTAAGGCAGGTTTGTCTTTATTTATACACAGTTCTTTTGCAATGTAATCCCTGTTAAGTTGGTAACCAGCAAAGTAAAAAAGTCTAGTCAGGGTAACACTAGCCATCAAAGCAATCAATAAAATGCAAAAAATGCGTTTCAACATGATGTGGCAAAAGTATTGCTTTATGCATTAACAAT
>JBBSTQ010000250.1:0-5424 GCA_038235745.1 Sphingobacteriales bacterium | reverse complement strand
GAGTTAGGTACGTTCAACAGATACGAAGACAATAAAGACAATATGTTGCGTGTAATGCGTAACCACAGGTATGCAGCTTACAATGCTACAGGTAATTACGAAGGTTTAGAAATTGCGCCCCCGGGAATCGACCAAAAAACTTGTCCTGATTATTTGCTATCAGCGGCTTGCAATGCTTGGGACAAAGCAGTTGAAATGGGCGAGAAATACGGTTATCGTAATGCTCAAACCACTGTCATTGCTCCAACCGGAACTATTGGTTTGGTAATGGATTGCGATACAACAGGTATTGAGCCTGATTTTGCTTTGGTAAAATTCAAAAAATTATCTGGTGGTGGTTATTTCAAAATAATCAACCAAGCGGTTCCTGCAGCTTTAAGAAATTTAAAGTACAACGAGGAAGAAATTACAACCATCGTAAATTACGCAAAAGGTTCTGCGACTATTAAAAATGCACCTCACGTTAATCCAGATAGCTTAAGAGCAAAAGGGTTTACAGAAGCTGATTTAGAAAGGTTAGACAAAGCAATTGTTTCTGCGTTTGAAATTGGTTTCGCATTTAATGTGTGGACTTTAGGCGAAGATTGTTTACATCGCTTAGGCTTTAAAGCCGAGCAGTACAATGCGCCAGACTTTAATATATTAAAATCTTTAGGTTTCACTCGTACGCAAATTGCAGAAGCAAACGAATTTATTTGCGGAACAATGACGATTGAAGGTGCGCCTTATTTAAAAGAAGAGCATTATCCAATTTTTGATTGTGCCAATAAAAACGGAGCAAAAGGAGTAAGGTATATCCACGCTCATGGTCACATTAAAATGATGTCGGCAGCACAGCCTTTCCTTTCGGGAGCAATTTCTAAAACCATCAACTTACCAAACGAAGCTAAGGTTGAAGAAATTAAAGAAAGCTACGAACTATCTTGGAGCTTAGGCTTAAAAGCAAACGCACTTTACCGTGATGGTTGTAAATTATCTCAGCCTTTATCTACAAAATCTGATACCAAAGAAGAGAAAATCGACACGGTTGAAGATGTATTAGGCAAAGCCGGCGAACTAAAGTTAAGCGACTTAACGCCAGAGCAAGTTTTAGAAGCGGCAACAGCAATTCTACAACGCTCAGAAGACACCAACTTTATGCGTCAGCTTTCACGTGTTGTACAGAAGAAAGTAATGCCTGCAAAACGTAGAGGTTACACTCAAAAAGCCAGTATTGACGGACAAACTGTTTTCGTGAGAACAGGAGAATACGGAGACGGGACTTTAGGAGAAATTTTTGTGGACATGCACAAAGAAGGCGCAACTTTCCGCTCGTTAATGAACTGTTTTGCAATTGCAGTTTCAGTTGGTTTACAGTACGGAGTGCCTTTGGAAGAATATGTAGAGAAATTCACTTTCACTCGTTTTGAGCCAGCAGGAATGGTTTCTGGTCATGCAAACATTAAATCGGCAACTTCCATTATCGATTATATATTTAGAATGTTAGGTTACGATTACCTAAACCGTACGGATTTAGTACATGTTATTACAGAACAAAATGTGATTACTGATAACCCAACCATGCAAGACAGCGATGTAAATCACGATGCAACTAACGTTTACACACCAGCGCCTGCTAAAGAAGTTGCAACTTCAGCGCAAGCAAGTTCAAAAGGTCAGTCGTTTGATTTATCGATGGGTGCGCAATCAGACGCTCCGGCATGTAGTAGTTGCGGACATACAACTATTCGTTCTGGTACTTGTTACAAGTGTTTGAATTGTGGAACTTCGATGGGTTGTTCTTAGGTTTCGGGAAATTTAGAGTAGAAAGTTTGAAGCCCTGCAACAATTGTTGTGGGGCTTTTTTTGGTTTTCGGGTGCAAGATTCTCTTTGAATTGCTTTAGCTTTTTCCAAAAAACATCCTTTCCGCTTTCGTTATTTTAAATATATTTATCCTTATGGAAATAGCACCCGAGTTAGAAAAAACAATCAGTCTTGTTCTTACTCCATCAATTAACTTCGCCTTACAACAAAACCACGTCCCAATTATACGGGAGTTTCTTTTAACAAACGATACTGACGAAGATTGGCTGAATGTAGAAGTCGAAATTACGAGCGAGCCAGAATTCTCAGTAATTTGGAAAAAACAAATTGAGCGAATCAACAAAGGCGATGTTTTTCAGCTTAAGACTATTCCATTAAGCCTTTCTTTTACGTTTCTCTCTGAACTTACCGAAAGTTTGAAAGGACAAATAGATTTAAAAGTGAGTGTAAATGGCGTTCCGAAATTCACGGCACATTTCCCGGTAAGTCTTTTAGCGTTTGATCAATGGGCGGGGATAACCGTATTGCCCGAAATGATTTGTGCTTTTATTACGCCCAACCATCCCGAAATTCCAAAAATCATCTTACGAGCATCCTCGCTTTTAGAGAAATGGACTGGAAGTCCTTCGTTTGATGAATATCAAAGCAGAAGCCCAAACAGAGTACGGAAACAGATGGCCGCTATTTATGAAGCCATTTCCGAATTAAAAATTGTTTACTGCTCCGTACCTGCAAGTTTTGAAGAGAACGGTCAACGGGTCAGATTGTCAGATTCCCTTCTTGCCAATAAATTAGGCAACTGCCTAGATCTTTCCTTATTATATGCCGCTTGTTTGGAAGCTGTTGGCATCAACCCGCTAGTGGTTATTATTAAAGGTCATGCTTTTGCCGGTGCTTGGCTAATTGGCGAATCCTTTGCTGATCCAATTAACGATGACTCCTCATTGCTTTCTAAAAGAACTGCGGAAGGAATCAACGAAATTGCTCTGGTTGAAGCAACTTGCATGAACAGCGGACCACCAAATTCGTTTGATAGTGCAGTTAGTGTTGCGGATCAAAAACTTTTAAATACCGATGATTTTATACTTTTCGTAGATGTTAAGCGGACAAGATTTGGGGGCATCCGTCCGCTTCCGTTAAGGGTAGCAACTGCAACTGGGTTTATTATTAAAGAAGACGTTGAAAGCACCAGAGAAAACATTCTACCGGAAGATGTTTACACCAGTGAAAAGCTTGTCCACAGCGAAAAAATAGATGTTACTAAGCAAAGACTTTGGGAAAGAAAACTGCTTGATCTTACGTTGAGAAACAGTTTGCTTAACATTAGGCTTACCAAAAGCGTAATTCAGTTTATCACGATAAACAGTGGTAAATTGGAAGATTCGCTGGCAAATGGCGATGAATTTCAGGTGCTTGCAAAACCTTTAGATTGGGATAGCCCTTTGCGAGATACCGGGGTTTACCAAGGCATCCACCACACAGATCCTATTGCAGATTTGGTTCAGCATGAACTTGCACAAAGGCGCATCAGAACTTTCCTTTCTGAAAATGAACTCAATAACAGTTTAACCCATCTTTATCGTTCATCACGTTTGTCGATGGAAGAGAACGGCGCAAATACACTATTCATAGGTCTTGGGATGCTGAAGTGGTACGAAACCGAGGCAAGCGAAAGACCTCGGTATGCACCAATTATGTTGCTCCCTGTCGAAATCATCCGTAAATCTGCGCAAAAAGGTTTTGTAATCAGGAGTCGGCAAGAAGAAACCATCATGAATATCACGCTTCTTGAAATGATTCGCCAGGATTTTGGTATAACCATAGGTGGGTTAGAGACTTTGCCAGCAGATGAAGTTGGTGTAGATGTAAAAGCCGTGTTCAATATCATGAGGCAGGCTATTATGGGAAAGTCGCGTTGGGATATTGAAGAACAGGCGCTTTTAGGTACTTTTTCTTTCAGCAAGTTTGTGCTTTGGAACGATATTCATAACAATGCTGATAAATTATGCCGCAATAAGGTTGTGGCAAGTCTTGTTTCGGGTAAATTAGAATGGCAACCTGAAGAAAATGCTACTTTAATAGAAATCTCTGATGCAATTTTACATCCGAAAGACGTAGCACTTCCTATCAGTACGGATTCTTCTCAGTTGCAAGCTATTATTTCTTCTGCCCAAGGTAAAAGTTTTGTGCTACACGGCCCTCCAGGGACAGGGAAATCGCAAACCATCACAAATATTATTGCCAATGCGCTTTATGCTGGCAAGAAAGTTCTTTTTGTAGCGTCAAAGAAAGCGGCTTTAGATGTGGTGGAGAAAAGATTGGATTCCATTGGTATTGGTGCGTTTTGTTTAGAGCTGCATTCTAATAAGTCAAAGAAGTCAGACGTTATTGAACAATTAAAAGCAGCAACTGAGGTAATAGGCACTGCCTCGCCAGAAAACTTTTCTTCTGAAGCTGATCGTCTGTTTGATTTACGAAATGAACTGAATGTTTATGTAGAATCTTTGCACCGCAAATATCCTTTTGGCTATTCCCTTTTCGATTTGATCAATGGCTACAGTTTATTGCCAAAATCAGAGGACAAAGTATATTTTCCGACTTCGGTTATCGACGTTCTAACGCTCAATCAGTTAGTTGTTTGGGAGGATATAGTGAGCGAGATCAGTGCTGTCGGTAAAATTATCGGCCAACCACATGGTCATCCGCTACATCTGATCAATTTCACGAGTTACTCGCCCCAAATTAAACAGAATGCGCAACAAAGCATCGAAAAACTACAACAACTGCTAAAAGCTAACGAAAAAAATATTTGTGCAGTAGCTGAAAAACTGAACTTGACGGACAAAATCCATCAGGCAAAAGACGAAGATGCTTTAGTTGAAATTGCCGAAATACTATTGAACGTTGGCGATTTTCCAAGTACCATGCTTGGGATTGATTCGTTGGAGCAAGTGCTATCACAAGTCATTGGTTTATCGGAACACGGCAACAATAGAAATAGTCTACTGAAAAGCCTTTTTGAAAGTTTTGATAAAGAAATTCTTCAATTCCCAGCCACACAAGGCTTAAGAGATTGGAACATGGCGGAAGATAAGTGGTTTCTGATGAAATGGCTCGACCAAAATAAGGTTGTGAAATCGTTAAAAAAGCTATCCAACGGTACAAAAATTGAAAAAGAGAGTATAAAAAATACGCTCCAAAAAGTAATTGAATATCAGGAAGAACAGCAGTTGATTGACAAGGCAGATTTTCTTCCGCAAGTGCTCGGATTTTTATGGAAAAGCGGAGAACCAGATTGGGCAAAGATTAAAGCCATAAGTGAAAGCATCATAAAACTTAATAAAACGATAATTTCAATTATCGGGGTTTCTGAAATCAAACAATGGCGACTTTCTTTAAGCACTAAACTGAGCGAAGGAAGCCAAAGTTATTCCCTCGCTAATACGGATGCATTTTCAAATTTTATCGGTGTTAAAAAACAGATTAGCGGCTTAGAATTCGAAATTGAAAACTTGCTGAATGTCAATTTCGGGGCGTCAAAAGGATCGGTGCCAGCGTGGACAAAATTCCTGCTTACAGAAACGGCTAACTGGCTCATTCATATCAACGAGCTTAAAGAT
>JBBSTQ010000249.1:0-5430 GCA_038235745.1 Sphingobacteriales bacterium | reverse complement strand
TTCTGTTGCAGCGTGTCTATGGGCAAAACTTCCCACAAGGTTGTTGCATCGTACTTTTTCCACATCAGCTCAAAGCTGTAATCTCCTTTTTTGTTCAAGATATCATAAGCGGCCTGCTCGTTACTATTGCTGCTTAATTGGTCGAAAATCCTTTGTAATCCAAAAATACCTGCGTACATAAATCCGTCGAACTTTTCGTTACTTCGTTTTACAATTGCATCGGCCACTAAAACTTCTTTTCCTTTTGGCACTAAGCCAAAATCTAAAGCCATAGAATTTGCCGTGTGGCTACCATAAGTGTTTTGTTGCTCATTAAAAAATTTAGCAATGAACGCCGTTTTAACCTTGGCCGCCGCATCCCTGTAAAGGTTTTGGTCTGCTGTTTTGCCTAAAATGCCAGCAACCTGCATCATAATGGTTAAATCGTGGTAATGGAAAGCGGTTGAACTTACCTCGATAGGGCAATCTATGTTTTCAATATCTCCCGGCGGACACCAATCTCCCAAACCCTCATAAACAATATTGTCTTTCGCTATATCGCCGACATATTTTACCCATTGTTTCATATCTGGATAAAACTTTTGTATGGCGTGTTTATTTCCGTAATATTTATACAAAAACCACGGGAGTTGTATAACGGCAGTCCCCCAATCTGGCGAAGCCGCACCGGGCAATCTTTTTCCTGGCGCTACCATAAATGGAATGCCTGCTTCTTTAAATCCGTTTCTGAACAGTTTGTTTTTCCCTAAATGGAAAATGGTTTTAGTCCCTTTTTTGGCTGTAGAATGAATGTCATCCATATACTTTAGCCAAAAATTCTGCATATCAAAATTATAGATGGTTGTTGGTCCCATCGCATGTGCATCGCCAAGCCAACCACATTTTTCGCGGTGAGGGCAATCCGTTGGGATGCTGTGCAAATTGCTGATGAGCGTCCAATAACTCAGCTCATGTAATTTATTGATCTGCGAATTTGAGCTGGAAAAACTGCCTGCGTCTTCAACGGCAGAATAAATCACAATGCCGGTTAGCAAATCTTTTGTTGGTGGATTGGTTAAGCCTTCTACCTCCACGTACCTAAAACCGTGATAAGTAAAACGTGGTTCCCAGATTTCGATTCCTATCCCTTTGGCTATGTATTTTTCTTGCTGAATTACTTTTGTTGCAAAAGTGCCTGTTGTGGTGGTGTTCAACGTACCGTCGGGATAAACCTCTTCGCCCATGGTCAAAGTTATTTCTGTTCCCGCCGGTGCTTCAACTTTCAGCAAATTCCAACCTGCAAAATTTTGTCCCAAATCAAAAATATAACTCCCTTTAGCGGTTTTGTAAAATCGCTTGACTGGCAGTTCAGCCATTTTTTTTATGGGCTGTATGTCCTGAGGTTTTAAAACAGTAGGATGAATTTCAGCAAGTTCAACCGCATTCCAATTATCGCCCAACGAAACACTGTTCGACCAGTTTTCAACTTCTTTTCTAGCGTCATAAACCTCGCCGGCATAAAGATTACTGCTCATAATTGGGCCGTAAGCCCATTTCCAACTCTGGTCTGATACGATTTGCTTGAAGCTTTCGCCAAAAACATCTAACTGACACCAGAAAGTAGGTTTGCCATAAACAAAGTTACCGCCCCAGACTTTATCCTGATTGTACCAACCATCGCCAAGCATTACGCCAATGGTATTTTCGCCTTTTTTTAATAGGCTATCAATTTTATAGGTTACGTAAAAAGCATAATCGTCATAATTGGTTTGCCCAGGATCCAAAACATGGTCACCGACTTTTTTTCGGTTCACGTACAGCTCGTAATATCCTAAGCCCGATATTTGTACGACTGCGTTTTCTGGTTTCGCATCTAGCGTGAACGACTTTTTATATAAAGGCATCGGCTGGTTTTTACCTGTAGATGTACTGGTTACCCATTCGCCCTTAAAATCTTGTTTGTCTACTAAACCAGTAATGAAATTTGCAGGCTTACTCCAATCAGAAACTTGGCCGTTTTTGTCCCAAACCCTTACGCTCCAATAGTAAACTTTCGACGAACGGAAAGCTTTTCCTTTGTAATCAATGTTTATGGAATTGGGTGATTTGGTTTTTTGAGAGTTCCATAAATCCCCAATACGCTGCCTATTTTTTTGCAGACTGGAAGAAACAATTATTTGATAAGCCGATTGGCTTTGGTTGTTTTGTTGTGAGGTTAACTGCCAGCCCAAAACCGGATTGTTTAAAACCCCGGCAGGATTGTTAAAATGGTTACAGGTTAGGTTTTGTACCGTTATTTTTGATTGCGCCAAGGCAAATTGTAGCACACCAATAGATAAGAACGTTAGGATGCTTAGGTATTTAAAGATTTTGTTTTTCATATTAGATGCAATAAATTTTGTAGCTGATTTTAAAAAAAGACGGCGGTGTTCTGCCGTCCTTAACCAACTAACCAATCATTATATTTTCTTTTCGATTAAACTCAATTAATCTTTGCTTTAATCTCAATTGCTTCATTTACTAAATTTCTCAATGTTATCTCTGCCCGTGGATCAGTGGCAACACTTTCCGTGATATTCAGTTCACAAACTACCAATTGCCCGTAGTCTTTTTTAATCGCAAAAACTGGATAAGAAATAGTGCTTTCATAAACTTTCTTTAAATCGCCTTTCCAGTAGAAATGAGAATTTAAGTATCTGCCCAAGGGAATAACATTTGGATTTTTAATGTTTATTTTATGACTGGCGGAACTTACATAGGCTGCGGTGCTATCTTTCATTGCCCACCATTTCCAGTCCATGGCTTTCAAATTTTTGAAAATTGTAGCGTTATTTTCCCAGCCAAGCATTTCTACAAATTCGCCTTTTGATTTTTCTAGAGAATTTTTAAAAATATCTGAGGTAGTAAACATGTACGAATTGTTGTTTTCCATCTTATCCCCTACTGCACCCATATCCGGGATCAGCTCCTGCTGATAAAACGGATGTCCCTTTCCCTGCTGTTGCAAAAGGATAAGTCTTCCACCCTTTTTCAAATGACTGAACATATTGTTAGAATCAACTTTAAAGGAAGCTGGCCCAATTATAATCACATCTGCTGTTACGTTGTTATTAAGCGAAGTATAAACAGTTCCGCTTTTTGCTAAGGCTTCATTTACAGCCTCGTTGTTGCCTAAAGAAATGATGGTTTTAGATGCGACTTCATTTTTTTCTGGTGCTTGATAAATTTTGATTTTGTAGGTATTGACAGAAACAATTTCCGAGTCGGCATTCTTCAAAAGCAATTTAATCTCTAATTCTTCTACATCGGATTGTACGTTTGGTATCGGGATGAAAACAGGATACTCTTTGATGTCGAAATAATTTATGACTCCACAGTCGGTGCTTTGCTCAGCAATTATTTTTTGGTTTTTGTCCACGAACTGAATCGTTAAACTTGTTTGTTTCAAATCCTTAAATTGCGCATCATCATTCACAATAAACGCTTCAGTTTTTAAAGTGTCTCCACCAAAGAAATTACGTTGAGAACTTTTTAAGGCCACCAAAACAGGTTGAAATCCTTCTTTAACACCTTCATAAACCGGAAAAGGTTTCCATTCTGCCGATGGTTTTGATAGGGCATTTTGTATCCAAGTAACATTGCTAAATAACATAAAACCCGAATTGTTAATGTACTTTCTGCTGTAGCGCAGTTTTTCTGCTTTCAGCTTACCTTCTTGGTAAATATGATCCTGAAAATAAGATACATCTTTTCCATAAACACCAATATCGCCAATCCAACTTTGCGCTGCATAACGACCAACATAAGCCGGATGAACAGTTCCGTTATCTATCATACTGTACGGAACAGCACATTCCTGATTTACAAAAGGCATCCCATTGGTAGCGTTAAGTCCTCTTTTATTCTGCGTATAATCGTTCACAAAAGACGAGGAATCATACCAGCCCCAATATGAATGTACGTCTTCAATATCTCCCTGCTTAGAAAGATCGGGATCACCCGAAGTTTGAAAAACCGGCCTGCTATCGTCCATCGCTTTTATCGAAGAAATCAAATCTTTAAATATGGCCAGCTTCGCAGGATTTTCATAATCGCCCTGAAGCCCTTCGTTAGAAATACAGTAAAATAGAACGCTTGGGTGGTTGCGGTATCTTTTAATGGATTCCAGTTGTTCCTGTTTCCAATGCGCTAGCAAAGCCTCTTTTGGTGCAGGTGCCTTCGTCATTAAAGCCCATGGTCTAACGCCTTCACTACTCACGCCAATCCCAATTTCATCTGCGGCGTTATACCACATTTCATTCCATGGGTTACCGTGTGTGCGGGTAATTACCGTATTTCCGTCATGCATTAATTGAAGAAAAGCCTTTGCTGTCTCTTCATCATTTGGCTTGTATCCATACGGAGGCATATTTGCTCCACGCAACCAATAAGGCTTTCCGTTTAAGAATATGTTTTTACCAATCGTGGTTACTGTTCGGTATCCAACTTGGCACTGGTAACTGTCAATCAATTTACCCTTGGTATCTTTCCATTCTACCTTAAGTTCGTACAGATTTGGTTCATCTGGCGTCCACAATAAAGGCTTTAGTCCTTTTTTAACCATTGAACTTTGGTTATTGCTGTTTTCGCTTAGGCGGATGATTTGTTGATCAGCTTCGGCAACTAAAACTTCCCCAGTTTTTTTATTGCTGATGTTGTAACTAAGTTTTCCTGCGATTTTTTTATTGGAAGGATTGGTCATTTCTATTTTTAACTCATGTCCGGTTAAAGTAGGATTGAAAAACACGTCCTCTATTTTACCTCCTGCCTGAGATATTTCTAGCTTTACGGGTTGCCAAATTCCCATAAATTTAGCCCTTGGTCCGTTACCAAAACCACCAAACATTCCCGAATTTAGCGACGCCAACATATCCCTAGTTACTGGCACAGTTACGGCTATAGAAACTACCTCGTTGCCTTTTTCTGCAATTACGCCTCGTTCTACATAAACTAATAAAATGTTTTTTCCAGCTTTTAAGTACGGACTTAATCTGCATTTAAAGCTACCGAACATGCCTAAATGCCCACCCACATATTGTCCGTTTGTGTATACTCGGGAGATAGTAGCTACGCCTTCAAAATTTGCATAGACTTCTGTGGCTGTGGCATTATAGTTTTGTGGAAGCTCAATGGTTTTTTGATACCAGCCTGATTGTAGCTTTTCGGTATCAAACGGAAAATTCTTTACCCGCTGTTTTTCCTGTTCTTCATATGCTAAAGAAACATTTGGCAACCACCAAGAAATACGATTTAAAAACTGAGGAGTTTTTATCGTAAACCAATTACTATTTTGATTTGATAATCCATTATTGATTTGTACCGCTTTTTCATCAATGGCTTTTGGAGAAGCATCAACCGGCTCATAACTTTTAGTTGCAGGCGTAAAGTCCCATAAACCATCTAACGTTTTTT
>JBBSTQ010000248.1:0-5459 GCA_038235745.1 Sphingobacteriales bacterium | reverse complement strand
TTCAGGAGCAAAAATTTTGGAAGGTAAAGGAGATAAAATCGATTTGTCCGGTTTTGCTAAAGGTATTTACACCTTGCAAACCGAGACTTCTAGCCACAAATTAATTTACAATTAATACTGTGAAAAATTAAATCAACACCATGCTGGAGTTGCTACCTTTGACTAGAGGGATTCTATAGACAGATTTAACTGAAACAATTAAATTTGAATATATGAACAAACGAGCGTTTGATGATGACTTTAAAAGAATGGCAGTAGATCTGTCCATTCAGAGAGGTTCTGTAAAAGAGGTTGCAGATGAACTTGGGTTGAATGACAGCCTTTTAAGCAAATGGAGACGACGGTTGTCGGGATCAAAAGAACCTGCTGTCAGCTTGAATGAGGACCAGAAGCTGATCAAGAGGCTTCAGGAAAGAGTTAAGGGAGGCGCAGCTGGAGCGGGACATATTAAAAAAGGCGGTCGGCATCTTTTCCAAGAGCGACGGGAGATATTCGGATTTATAAGAGAGCACCGAAAAATATTTCCGGTTGAAAGGATGTGCAAAGTACTTGAGGTTAGCTGCAGCGGGTTTTACTACTGGTTAAAGTGTCCGGTAAGCCGGCGCTCAGTGGAGCAGGCTGAACTTCTGGTCCAGATCGATGCGGTCCATAAAAAGAGCAGATGCCGATATGGCAGCCCCCGGATAACAGCGGAACTGAATAAAGAAGGGTTCGTTGCTTCCAGGCCCAGAGTGGCCAGACTGATGCGGAGAGCCAATATCAAGAGTATCGTACGTAAGAAATACAGGGTACAGACCACAGATTCGAACCACGTGTATCCCGTTGTACAGAATGTGCTCAACCGGGATTTCCATGCAGGGGATATAGGCCAGAAATGGGTCTCGTACCTGACCTATATCCGCACAGCGCAGGGCTGGCTATACCTGACCATAGTATTGGATCTGGCTGACAGAAAGATAGTGGGCTGGGCATTGAGCGAAACAATGGAAGCTTCCCAGACTACTATACCAGCGTGGCAGATGGCCGTAAAAAACAGAGCAGTTACCGGTTCTCTGATATTTCATTCGGACAGAGGGGTTCAGTATGCCTGCAACGAATTCAGGAGGTGCCTGAACGATTCCCATGTCGCTCAAAGTATGAGCAGAAAAGGAAATTGCTGGGACAACGCGGTTGCAGAAAGCTTTTTCAAAACAATGAAAACTGAGATGGTATACCATGAGAGCTTCCAGACCAAAAACCAGGCAAAACTTGCCGTGTTTGAGTTTATTGAAGTCTGGTACAATAGAAAAAGAAAACATTCCAGTTTAGGCCACTTGACTCCGTTGGAATTTGAAAAAACCATCCTGAATCGTAAAAAGGTAGCCTAGGTCGGGAAATCTAAAGTAATGCCTCTCAAAAAAATAAATGTCTATAAAAAACCTCCAGTAAACTGTTGCAATTCCAACTTGGTTTGCTACCAAAGTTGTGGACAGAGCGGTTTTCGCGAAAGAATTAAGCCCGCCCACCAAAGGAACTGCGGTAAATGGAAAAGCGTTTCGAACTAAACTGGCAGATTCTTTCAAAGGGCATTTTTTAAAAGAAACTTTAAAGTTTTTTGTGTTGTGATAACGATATTTTATGTAGTGCAAGAAATTTTAAAAATTGCTATTAAGGTAAACTGAAATCAATTATACCTCAAATTTTTTTTGTAAAACACGGAAGCGCTATGCTTAAAAATTAGACCGGAACGCACTATCTATTGATATTTAGGTGTCGATAGGACGGCATTAAACAATTAAGCCACAAACAGCGTTAACTACTAAATAGTATTTTCTATTTTGCAAGCATGAAAAAAACAGCATTTCTATTAATTATATCCTTCCTTTACTTTAACGCTAGCAAAGCCCAAACCCTTGCATCAAAACTGGAAAACGCCTATTCAAAATTTTCATCGGCAGGCGCTTTAAAATATGCTACCGTATCACTTTCAGTAATAGATAACAACACCGGAAAAACAGTTTTCAGTAAAAACGGAAACACAGGTTTAGCGCCAGCATCCACGCTAAAAGTCATCACTTCGGCCACAGCTTTAGATTTATTAGGCGAAGATTTTACGTTTAAAACAGAGGTCTTTTACAGAGGAGAAATTGTAAACGGAACCCTTAACGGCGACTTGATTATCAAAGGCGGTGGGGACCCTACACTCGGTAGCGACCGTTGGGACAAAACCACAAAAAACCAAATCCTCAATAAAATATTATTCAACCTACAACAAAACGGAATCAATAAAATTACCGGTCCTGTTATTGGCGACGCTTCATCGTGGGACACACAAACCTTGCCCGAAGGTTGGATTTGGCAGGATATGGGTAATTATTACGGGGCAGGAACATCTGCTTTGTGCTGGGGAGAAAACTTCTTCGAGCTAAGCTTTGCTCCCGGTAAAACCGTGGGTTCGGCAGTAAACCTCAATCAACAATATAAAATTTACCCATTTTTAGCCATCACTAATGAATTAACAACAGGTAATTACAGTTCGGGCGACAATGTTTATGCTTATTCTGCCCCTTACAGTAGTGATATTTTTTTGCGTGGCACTTATGGCATTGATTTGAAAAAACAAATTGGGCTTTCGTTGCCAAATCCGCCATTGGCAATGGCTTTTGATGTTGCTGATTTTTTAAAAGCAAACGGTTATGGTACCGAAGATTTTCAGGCTCAAATCGAACCCAAATCCGGAAAGGGAAACAAGTTACTTTTTACGCTTACATCGCCTCCGCTTAGCGAGATTGTTTACTGGTTCAATCAAAAAAGCATCAATTTATACGGGGAGCAAATGGTGCGGACGCTTGCTCAAAAACTCGGCAAAAGCACTTCAACCATTGAAGGTGTTAAAGTGATGAATAATTATTGGGAGAAAAAGGGAATAGATGCTGATGCTCTGAGAGTTTTGGATGGAAGTGGGTTGTCGCCATCCGACAGGGTAACTACTTTAGCAATGGCGAGAGTGCTCAGTTTTGCCAAAAAGCAACCTTGGTTTACTAGCTACTTAAAAAGCATTCCGTTGCACAATAACCAAAAAATGAAAAGCGGTACAATTGCAAATGTATTGGCGTACAGTGGCTTTGGCGGTACGGATAACAGCTTGAGTTTCTCAATAATGGTTAATAATTACACAGGAAGCACCAGCCAAATGCGCCAAGCCATGTATAATTTACTGAATAACTTGAAGTGATTATAGCGAAATTTTAAAACTCGCACCTTTACCGTCGCCTTCGCTAAAAGCCGTTAATTTACCGCCTAATGTGTCAATTATTTTTTTACTCAAATGCAAACCCAAGCCGGTGGACGGTTCATTATTAGTACCTTTTCTACCAATATTTCTGGCGTCTTTAAATAATCGTGGTTTATATTCCTCGGGGAAGCCCATGCCTTCATCAAGTACTTCTATCTCAACAATATCATCTTTTTTTCGAGTGTAAATATGAATTCTGCCCCCAAAATGTGAAAATTTAACAGCGTTTGACAATAGATTTTGGAATGCTAAGGACACTTTGGTTTTGTTTTTATCAACATTAAGGGAATCATTTGATAAATGCAACACAACTTCTAAATTTTTGTTAGACAATAGGTCATCAACCACGGCAACTTCTTGCTTTACAAAATGGTTTACGTTGTAAGCCACTATCGCCGAGGCATTACTTTGCTGACCTTTAGCCATCAGCTGTGTTAGTAAATCACTTAAATTGCGCAACTGTGACTGGGCTACTAGTTCTATTTTCTCGATATACTCGGGTGTATTTTCTTTGTCAATGTTCATCAATTCGCAAAAACCCAGAATTTGATTTAAAGGCGTTCTCAAATTATGCGAAACTAAAGAGGTTATTTCTTGTTTCTCAATTGATAGCTTATTTAAATCAGCAAATGTGTCCTGTAATAGAAACTTTAATTTTCCTTCCTCATCTTGATATACTTTAGCGGGATTAGAACTTTTTTCAACACGTGTATTTTTGTCTAATCTCTTGCTAATTGTATTCGGTAGCGTCAAAAGTTTGTTTAAGGCATAAACTGTAATTGCTGTCGAAATTAAGGTAAAGATTAAGGCCGTAATAATCAGGCCTCTATCAAAGGATGTGTTATTTTCGTTAGTTAGTGCATACGCAATGACGCCAATTAGTGGAAGATGAATGCCTAAAAAAGCTATGAATAAAAACTTTAAACTATAATTTCCTCTTATAATTGGGATTCTAGAAAGCTTGAGATATATTGCGTTCATATAGGGAGAGTATTAATTTTATTTATTTAAAGGTTTAGTAATTAAAATTGATGCCAAAAATTATAATTGTTGGGGCCGGTTTAGCCGGAATTGCAAGCGCCATTAGGTTTGCTTGCAAAGGTTTTGCCGTAGAAGTTTTTGAAAGTAATACTTATGGGGGCGGTAAACTCTCTGATTTTAAGCAAGGTAACTATCGGTTTGATGCAGGGCCAAGTTTGTTTACGATGCCTCAATATGTAGATGATCTTTTTAAGCTCGCTGAAAAAAAACCTCAAGATTATTTTGAATACCAACAACTTGACGAAATCTGTAATTATTTTTGGGAGGACGGAACAACGCTTACCGCTTGTGCTGATGCGGAAAAGTTTGCCAGCGAGATTGAGCGAAATACCAAATCAACCGCTAAAGAACTTCACAAGTTTTTAAAGAAAAGTGAAACCATTTATGATATCACGCATAAAGTCTTTTTAGAAAAATCTCTTCATTTATTAAGCACTTACACAAACACAGGCACAGCAAGATCATTTGCAAGGTTCGGGCAAATTGATGCATTCCGTACCATGGCGAAAGCCAATACATCTTTTTTTACGGATGTAAAAATGGTGCAATATGCCAACCGATTTGCGACTTACAACGGTTCCAACCCGTACCAAGCGCCTGCGACTTTAAATATTATTCCGCATTTAGAACAAAGTTTGGGGGCGTATTTCCCGAAAGGAGGCATGTATTCTATTACTAAAAGTTTGGTAAAGCTGGCAGAGGATTTAGGAGTGAAATTTCACTTTAACCAACGCGTTGATGAAATTGTGGTAAAAAAAAAGAAAACCATAGGCGTAAAAGTTAATGGTGTACTTATAGAAAGCGATTTGGTAATTTCTAACATGGATGTTTATTTTACTTACAAAAAACTGCTTCAAGATCAGCAACAGCCACAAAAAATACTGAAACAAGAACGCTCAAGCTCGGCACTGATTTTTTACTGGGGAATAAAAAAAGAATTTAAACAGCTTGGCTTGCACAACATTTTTTTCAGTGAAGACTACAAAGCGGAGTTCGATGCGATGTTTAAAAAGCAAACCATTTATCATGATCCAACGGTTTACATCAACGTCAGTTCAAAAATGCAGGCTTCGGATGCGCCGGAAGGGCATGAAAACTGGTTTACCATGATCAATGTGCCAAACAACACGGGACAAAATTGGGA
>JBBSTQ010000247.1:0-5469 GCA_038235745.1 Sphingobacteriales bacterium | reverse complement strand
ACCTGTTTCATACTATGAGAAATTTGCTTCGGAGCTTTTTGAATCCGATGTTGAAATTACCTATTTACCATCTGTTGATGTTTTCAAAGTAAACGTAAAAAACTATGGGCCGAAAATAAGAAACCAGTATTCGATTACCCCAAAAAGTGGCAGGACTACTTATGGCAATACACTTTTAGAACATGCTTTAGAAAATACAAATCCACACTTTACTTATGAAGTGAGTCGCGGGAGCGGAACAGTTAGGGTGCCCGACAATGAAGCAATTCAGTTGGCTTTCGAGAAAATAGATAGTATCAGAAATGGCTTTGTGGCTTGGTTGAAAGATTTGCCTATAGAAAACCAGAAAATCATCGAAAATCTCTATAACGAAAAATTCAACTGCTATGTTCTGCAGGAGTTTGACGGCACACATTTAAAATTCCCAGGTTTAAAAAAGAGTACGCTTGGAATTGAGGACTTATACAGCTCTCAGAAAAACGCGGTTTGGAGAATCATCCAGAATAGGGGTGCACTGATAGACCACGAAGTTGGTCTGGGTAAAACCTTGACGATGATTGTCGCTGCACAAGAAATGAAGAGATTGGGAACGGTGCAAAAACCAATGATTCTTGCATTAAAAGCTAACGTAAGGCAAATAACAGAAACGTATCGTCAAGCTTATCCAGATTCAAAAATACTAGCGCCTGAAGAAAAGGATTTTACCCCCGCCAAACGGTTAAGGCTTTTCCATGAGATCAAAAACAACAATTGGGACTGCATCATATTAACCCATGACCAGTTTGGGAAAATCCCACAGTCGCCAGAAAAACAACAAGAGATTTTAGGTCAAGAAATTAATAATCTAGAAAAGGATTTAGCTACCATTCAAACTTTAGGAGGTGCAATGTCCAAGAAGTTATTAAAGGGTTTAGAAATCCGTAAAAACAATCTGAACACCAAGCTTCAGGAAATCGTTAAAAAAATAGAAGAGCAGAAAGACGCTGGAATAGACTTCAAGCAAATGGGTGTTGATCACTTGTTTATTGATGAGTCGCACAAGTTCAAGAACCTTGGATTTACCTCCCGCCATCAGCGAGTTGCTGGGTTGGGAAATACGCAGGGAAGCCAAAAAGCATTGAATATGCTGTTCGCTATCAGGACGCTTCAGGATGAACACGGGAGCGACTTAAACGTTACTTTTCTTTCGGGTACGCCAATATCAAACAGCTTGACGGAAATGTATCTGATTTTTAAATATCTACGTCCGCGAGAACTGGAACGCCAAAATATTGGAAACTTTGATGCGTGGGCTGCCGTTTTCGCTAAAAAGACCACTGATTTTGAATTTTCTATCACTAATCAAATTGTAGCGAAGGAACGCTTTCGGCATTTTATTAAAGTCCCTGAGCTAGCTTTATTTTATAACGAAATCACAGATTTTAAAACTGCGATACATATCAATCTTGACAAGCCAGACTTGGACGAGGAGTTGGTTAACATCAAGCCAACGCCAGAACAAAGCGACTTTATCAGCAGGTTGATGGAGTTTGCGCAAACCGGCGATGCGACTTTAATTGGTAGAGCACCACTTACAGAAGATGAAGATAAGGGCCGAATGTTAATTGCAACAAACTATGCCAAGAAGATGTCGGCCGATATGCGGTTGGTGGATGAAAATTTATACGAAGATCATCCTCACAATAAAGCCAATACCTGCGCAAGAAAAGTTGCAGAAATTTACCGAGAAAGCCACGATACAAAAGGAACACAAATCATATTCTCCGACATAGGTACGCCAAAACCTGACCGCTTCAACATTTATGATGCGATCAAAGACAAATTGGTTCATGACTTTGACATTCCAAAAGAGGAAATTACTTTCATCCATAGTTGGACAGACCGCCAAAAGCCCGAACTCTTCCGCAAAATGAACAAAGGCGAAATCCGGGTTTTGCTGGGCAGTACCGAAAAAGCAGGAACGGGATTGAATGTGCAGGCTAAAGTCGTTGCAATGCATCACATGGATATTCCTTGGAAGCCTTCCGAACTGGAACAAAGAAACGGCAGAGGCGCTAGACAAGGGAACTTATTGGCAAAATCACATTTTAACAATAAAGTCAAAAACTACATCTATGCTGTAGAGCAATCTCTGGACAATTACAAATTCAATCTGTTGAAGAACAAACAAACCTTCATTAGTCAGATGAAAAATTGCGGACTGAGTAAACGAAGCATTGATGAGGGCGGAATGGATGAACAAACGGGAATGAACTTCGCCGCGTATGTGGCGATTCTTTCAGGAGATACTTCACTGTTAGAAAAATCAAAATTGGAGAAAAAAGTTGCGGTTTTAGAAAGTTCGAAAACTGCCCATTTTAGACAGATAGCCAAATACAGGTTTCAACAGGAGGATTTGTATTCTCAGCTTCCGAAATCAAAGGAAATATTCAAAAATTTGGTGAAAGATGCCGAGAACTATAATAAGGCACTATCATTTGAAAAGGACGGAACTAAATCGAATCCAATTAAAGTTTTAAGTAAAGAAAATCAGCCCAACGAAGCAGTTGGTAAATACCTGATAAATCTTCATAGAAACTGGAATCCCAAAGATAATTTTCAGGGAACAAAGCAAATAGGAAAGCTATATGGTTTTGAACTTTTCATTTCTCAGAAACGAGAAGCATTTGAAAACAAAGGACAAATCGATTTTGAAGAAGTAAATTTTTTCTACGCCAAGCATCCCGAAAGTATCATCAAATACAGTTTTAACCATGGTCAGCCAAATGCGGACAACCCAAAACTGGCAGTACGATATTTTTTAAATGCTATTGACAAAGTGAATGTTTTAAAGGAGCGACAGGAGAAGACAGTTGCTGAATCTGAAAGCGAAATAAAAGCAATAAGCGAATTAGTGAAACAACCGTTCGGCAAGGAAGAAGAATTGAAAGCGGTAAAAACGGAGCTTTCACGACTGGAAAAAGAAATCAATGCGAAGCTAATAAAGCATCAAATGGGGGAGGAATCGGAAGAACAAACTGTCAAAGTAGATGAACAAAAGGCCGTAGTTCGACCGATAATGATTGCAGAAAATCAACAACGTAAATCTGTCAGAATATCTATCTAATATGAAAAACAGCATCTACCCAATCAATAAAAACATCAACAAACCTATCGAGTTTCGAGGTTTGCAGGCACAGTATATCTGGTATTTCGGTGCAGGGCTTTTAACGCTACTTATTCTGTTTTCAGTCCTCTACATCTTAGGAGTTCACACCTATATCTGTTTAGCCATAATTTTAACAGCAGGACTGCTTTTAACTAAGAATCTTTATCAATGGAGCAACAAATATGGCATTTACGGAATGATGAAAATGATAGCCAAATCCAGAATGCCAAAGGAGATTAAAACTTACAATAGATCAGTTTTCTATTTAAAAAACGAAGGATAGCCATGGAGTATAATTTATTAAAGCATTTCCCGATTATGGGAATCGAACATGATTTTATCATGTCGAAAAAAGGAGATTTTACAGCTGTGTTTGAGGTGGACTTGCCCGAAGCTTTTACCCTTTCGGATGCAGATTACGAAAACATCCATCAGTCTTGGGTTAAAGCAATCAAGGTTTTACCGAAGCATAGCGTACTCCATAAACAAGACTGGTTTCTGAAAAAAAAATATAAAGAGCAGGCAAATTCAAGTCAGGATTTTTTGAATAATGCCAGTGCAAAACATTTTAAAGGCCGCCCATTTTTGGAGCATAAAAGCTATCTGTTTTTGACCAAAAAACCGAAGGGACGTGGCGAATGCAGTTCTTTGGTGTCGAACTTAGTAAGGCCGAGCTTAGTACCTAAAGACTGTTTGGATAAAAACGTTCTAGCGGATTTTACAGATATAGTAAATCAATTCCAATCTATCGTTCAGGAGTCTAAGTTGGTAAAGTTCCGTCGGATGACAACGGAAGAATTAAGCAGTTCGCCACAACAAACAGGAATGATTGAGCAATACAGCTTTTTAAACCAACAAAGCGATACCCGTATTTTTAGTGACTTCCAATTCAATAATTCTTTAAAAATTGGCGATAAACATTTGAAGATTTATACACTCGGCGATGCTGTTGATCTGCCTCATTACTGCGGTTCCAGACTGACTTATGATAAATACTCAACCGACAAGACAAAGTTTCCAGTAAGTTTTGCTGGCCATTTGGGCTTACTTTTACCTTGCGAACATATCTATAACCAATATATTTTTGTTGGAGATGCAAGTTCTACGCTAAAAAAGTTTGAGAAAAAAAGGTTGAGGTTACAGTCGCTTTCTTCTTACTCCAGAGAAAATGCGATTACCAAAGATGCCACCAATGATTTTTTGAACGAGGCAATTAGTGAACAACGCTTGCCCGTAAAAGCGCATTTCAATGTGCAGGTGTGGAGCGAAAACCAGCAGGAATTGCAGGAAATGAACAACCAGGTTACAACAGCTTTTTCTCAAATGGATGCTTCTGTTAAAGCTGAAACTATCGGCGCACCGCAGATATGGTGGGCTGGAATTCCTGGCAACGAAGCTGATTTTCCTATGAACGATACCTTCGACACTTTTGCCGAGCAAGCTTCTTGTTTCCTAAATATGGAAACGAATTATCAAAGTTCTAACTCTAAATCTGGAATTCGCTTCTGCGACCGTTTAGCCTCGAAACCAGTAAACGTAGATCTATTCGATGAACCCAGAAAAAACGGATTGACTTCCAATATGGGAATGCTGGTCTGCGGAACATCTGGTGGTGGAAAAAGCATGACCGTCAACCACATTTTAAGTACGCTTTTTAGGCAAGGTGCGCATTGTGTGACGGTAGATATTGGGGGAAGTTATAAAGGATTGTGTGAGTTGGTCAACGGCTATTACTTTACTTACACCGAAGAGAACCCGATAAAATTCAATCCCTTTTACATCGGCGAGGGCGATCAATTAGACACCGAGAAAAAGGAAAGCTTGAAAGCGTTGTTGATTGCGCTTTGGAAGCAGGAAAATGACTCCTTTAATCGAAGTGAGTATGTTGCATTGTCTGAGGCTCTTCAAGGGTTCTATGCTACAGTAAATCAATCGTCAGAGATTTTCCCCTGTTTTGATTCTTTCTACGAATACCTAAAACAAGATTTTGTTAAAATATTAAGCTCACAAAAAGTGAAGGACAAAGACTTTGATCTGGACAATTTTCTTTATGTGTTAAGGCCTTATTATAAAGGTGGGGAGTTTGATTATCTGCTAAACGCAAGGGAAAACCTTGACCTACTTAATCAGCCATTTATTGTGATTGAATTGGATAACATCAAAGATCATCCGATTCTTTTCCCGGTAGTCACACTCATTGTGATGGAAATGTTCATCTCCAAAATGCGAAAGCTTGGAAAAGTAAGAAAAGTGCTAACGATTGATGAAGCGTGGAAAGCAATCGCAAAATCTGGAATGGCCAACTTCCTCAAATATGCGTT
>JBBSTQ010000246.1:0-5483 GCA_038235745.1 Sphingobacteriales bacterium | reverse complement strand
TATTTAACCTAAGATATTCAGTAGCAAGCGCATACTTTAAAAATGGGTCGTTAGGTTCATTTTTTGAAAATTCAAGCAAGCGTTCTAATCTGTTTATCGTCATTTAAAATATTTTAAAAAAAGTTAAATTTGTAAAAACCATAATAATATGAAAATTTTAGTTTGTATTAGTAACGTACCAGATACGACCACGAAAATAACATTTACCAATGACAACTCTACTTTTAATGAAGCCGGAGTTCAGTTTGTTTTGAATCCTTACGATGAAATTGCCCTTTCGAGAGCTATTGAATTAACAGAAAACGGAAACGGAACGGTAACTGTGATCAACGTTGGCGAAGCAAGTACAGAACCAACCATCCGTAAAGCGTTGGCAATTGGGGCGACAGACGCTGTTAGGATTAACGCAAAACCGACTAGTGCATATTTTGTAGCCAAACAAATTGGTAATTATGCAAAAGAGCAATCTTACGATTTAATTTTAACCGGACGCGAATCCATTGATTATAACGGAGCAAAAGTTGCTGCCATGTTGGGCGAATTATTAGACATTCCTTCGGTATCTATCATCAAAAAACTGGATGTTGATGGCGCAAATGCAACGGTAGAAAGAGAAATTGAAGGTGGCAAGGAAATCATAAGTATTCCTTTACCTTTTGTGGCAGGTACAGCAGAGGGCGTGGCCGAGTGGAAAATTCCGAACATGAGAGGAATTATGAGTGCTAGAAGCAAACCTTTGACTGTAGTTGAAGCTGTTGAAGTAAAGTCCTTATCAAAGATTATAAAGTTTGAAACTCCAGCGCCAAGAGGAACTGTTAAATTGGTAGATGCTGGCGAGGCAGAGAAATTGGTAGAACTTTTACATAGCGAAGCGAAGGTTTTTTAGTCCCGATAGCTGTAGGGCGTTCCCACAAAGGTCGGGCTATCCGTTCATACTGCGCAAGGCATTAGCCACAAGCCGGTATCCACTTTTATCCCTAACGCAAATCGTCTAAAAAAGAAAAACCTCGTCACAAAAAATAATAATTTGAAAACCAGATAACGTCAACGTTATCCTTATAAAATAAAAAAATATGTCTGTTTTAGTATATGTAGAAAATGCAGAAGGCAAATTCAAAAAATCAATATTTGAGGCTGTTTCTTACGCAAAAGCAATTGCAACACAGTTAGGCACAAGTTTAACCGCTATTTCCGTAGGCAATGTGGGTTCCGCAGAATTAGAAAATCTTGGAAAATACGGTGTAAGCAAGGTTTTAAACGTGAATAACGAAAAGTTAAAATCGTTTGTAAACCAAGCTTATGCATCGGTAATTGCCGAAGCTGCAAAAAAAGAAGGTGCTAACATTGTGGTACTTTCCAACTCGTTTTCTGGTAAAGGTTTAGCACCACGAATTGGGGTAAAACTGGAAGCCGCTGTAATTAGCGGGGCCATTGAATTACCAAGTACAGATGGCGAATTTACCATCAAACGTAGTGCATTCTCTAACAAAGCATTTGCAACAGTAGAAGTTTCCGCAGAAAACAAAGTGATTTCATTAACGCCAAACAGCTATAAAGTTGTAGAGGACGGTGGAAGCGCATCAGTGGAAGACTTTACTTCTGAAAACAAAGACTCAGATTTTAAAACCATCATCAAAGAAATTGTAAGGGCAACTGACAAAGTTTCTTTACCAGATGCAGAATTGGTGGTAAGTGCTGGTCGTGGCTTAAAAGGGCCAGAAAACTGGGGAATGATTGAAGAATTGGCTGATTTATTGGGCGCTGCAACAGCTTGCTCCAAACCAGTTTCTGATGCAGACTGGCGCCCACACAGCGAACACGTTGGACAAACAGGAATTGCGATTTCTCCAAACTTATACATCGCAATTGGTATTTCTGGAGCGATACAGCACTTAGCTGGCGTTTCTTCATCAAAAGTAATTGTGGTCATCAACAAAGATGCTGATGCGCCGTTCTTTAAAGTTGCCGATTACGGGATTGTAGGCGACGCTTTTGAAGTTGTACCTAAATTGATTGAAGCGGTAAAATCTTTAAAAGCAAATTCTTAAATTAGCAACATATTAAAAGCGAGATGCATTTTGGCTTTAATTTTGTCAAAATGTATTTTGTTTTTTAAGAGGTTTTTGCGACCGTTCGTCATGTTGACGACAGGAAACATCACATCTTACAAGTTACCATATTACTTTTTAAGTTAATACCGGCTACCCTGCCCGTGAGATTTCTCGTTCCTCGAATCCGATAGCTATCGGATGACGATATGACAATCAACACGCCAGGTTTTTATTTAGGGGATTTAAACACAGAATGAAGAAATTAAAATTAGACATTATAGGTTTATCATACAGTCAAACACAATCCGGAGCCTATGCTTTGGTTTTAGGAGAAGTGAGTGGACGGAGAAGATTGCCCATCATTATTGGTGGTTTTGAAGCGCAAGCCATTGCCATCGAAATTGAAAAGATGACACCTAGTCGCCCGCTTACGCATGATTTATTCAAATCGTTTGCAGATGCTTATCATATTAATATTCAAGAGGTAATTATTTACAACTTGGTAGAAGGTGTGTTTTTTAGTAAACTGATTTGTAACGATGGCAAAAAAAATATTGAAATTGACGCTCGTTCATCCGACGCAATTGCGTTAGCCGTTCGTTTTGGATGCCCCATTTATACCTACGAGTTTATTTTGGCTTCTGCCGGGATTGTGATTGAAGGAACTGATTTTGTTTTCTTAGATAATATTGAGCCAACAGTAGCCGAAACTTCACAGTCCAAAGGAAGTAGCTTTGTTTCGTACTCTGAAGAGGAGTTGCAAAAGCAGTTAAAAGATGCTTTGGCAGAAGAAGCTTATGAAAAAGCCGCTAAAATTAGAGATGAGATAACTAAAAGGAAATCTAATTAGTACGAATCTAATTCTTCTTCGCAGATAGACGACCCTGCGCTATAAAAAATGCAGAGTCCCGAAAAGGAGGCTCTGCTTGGACATAGTTGCTTGGACATAATTAATTGCAACGTCGTTCAAGTAAGGTCTTTCGCAGACGACCCTGCGTAATAAGGAAATCTATACAACATTATATCCATCGTTGATTTTCAATTCTCCTAAAATGAAAAATGCAGAATCCCGAAAAGGAGGCTCTGCTTGGACATAAATTCGTCCAAGCAGGGTCTGTCGCAGACGACCCTGCGCTATAAACAATAATCATTTTAACCACACTTTCTGTCCTATCATGCAAATTTTCCTCACATAAACAATGCTACTTCATAAACTGCAAACGCTGCTTCTACAAAACCATAATTTTTAGATACAATATTGTTGATAATACATATATTAGACATCTTGATTTTCTAATTTTCAGCGTCTAAATATGAGTATTAAAGTACGGTTAATCATCATGAACTTTCTACAGTTTTTTGTGTGGGGAGCATGGTTAATTTCTTTGGGTGGTTACATGATTGTGACCTTAAAATTTACCGGAGTTCAGGTAGGTAGTATATTCTCTACCATGGGAATTGCCTCTTTATTTATGCCTGCCATTATGGGCATCATATCCGACAGGTTCTACAACGCCGAAAAAGTTTTAGGCTTTTGTCATATTTTCGGAGCTTTGCTGTTGTTACTCGCCTCAAACATCACAGATTATCCTACACTTTACATCATCATGCTGTTTAACTCTATGTTGTACATGCCTACTATTGCTTTAGCCAATACGGTATCTTACAATGCTTTAGAAAAAAACGGACTGAACATTGTAAAATCCTTCCCTCCTATTAGGGTTTGGGGAACAATAGGCTTTATTGTAGCCATGTGGATTGTAGATTTTTTGGACTGGACAAAAAGTGCAAACCAATTATATGTTGCAGGCACTGCTGGAATAGTGTTGGGCTTGTATTCTTTTACCATGCCAAAACGCCCACCTTTGAAAATCCGTGATGCAAAAACGCTTGCGAATAGCATCGGTTTAGATGCCTTTGTACTGTTCAGGAACAAAAAGATGGCAGTATTTTTCACTTTCTCGATGTTTTTAGGTGCCGCGTTGCAAATTACCAATTTATTTGGCGGTTTATTCTTGGATGATTTCAAAACTGTTTATCCAGATTCTTTCGGGGTGCAGCATCCAAATTTATTGCTTTCCATTTCTCAAATTTCCGAGACCTTGTTCATCCTTACCATTCCGTTTTTTTTACAGAAGTTTGGTATTAAAAAAGTGATGCTCTTTAGTATCATAGCTTGGGTATTGCGCTTCGGATTATTTGGAATAGGAAACCCAGGCGACGGCTTGTACTTGTTAGTGTTCTCGATGATCATTTACGGAATGGCTTTCGACTTTTTTAACATCTCTGGTTCTTTGTTTGTTGAACGCGAATCGGACCCTGCCATTAGAGCAAGCGCACAAGGTTTGTTTATGATCATGACCAATGGTTTGGGTGCGTTCTTTGGAGGGATTTTGAGCGGTTGGGTGGTAGATCATTTTACTACGAACGGTATACGGGATTGGCAGAGCATTTGGTTTTCTTTTGCTGGTTACGCATTACTGTTAGCAATTGTATTTCCGTTTATTTTTAAATACAAACATGTAAAGGAAGATCTTGTTGAGGTGGCGCATTAGCGGTATTAATGAGTGGAGGAGAGAGTTTTGAATGAGTGAATTCTTGTGATAAGTGAAAGAATAAATTGATGAGCGAAAGAAAGTAGTTCACATTTGTTGGAGATCTGCAGAGTTCATAAGAAAATTTTAATTCTAAAAAAGCATGACACCAAGAGAAATCGAAAAACTTAAAAAGCAGATAACCGACGTTAAAAAGGCGCTTGCAGCTGAGAAACGGAAATACGGTGACTATCACGATAGTCGTGGGATGCGTTATTATCCACCAAAAGTATATTTAAAATTACAAGACTATAAAGGTGGGCTGACCTACACAAAGTGGTTTCATAAAAATTTCTCCGACGATTCATGCTATCCGGATTTTTTATTTGCATGGACAGTGATACTTTTTAAGACCGGCAATATTAAGGATGCAGAAAAAAAAGCATTTGAAACATTTTGCTCTAACACTTATCTATTCGATAAGTTTTTTGGCAACCCAATAGTCAAAATTGACAAATACGAGTATTCAAATATCGACATTCCAGAATTTACAGAAAGTTTTGAATACTCAAGCAAACAATCAGAACTTTACGACTTCAGCGATTGGTTGCTGAAATACATTGACTCAGAAAGATTCTGTATGCTAAGTATTAAATTTAAAAACATCTACAAAAAACTTAAACAGAAAGTGATACTAAAATTAGAGGACATTTGATAGACCTAGCAGACCAACTGCAAAAAGAAGCATAGAAATATTAATAAATGATTTCCCGTCATTAAAACAAAAAAATCGCTACCCTGTCATACAGCATTTCTTATGTTTTTTACCACTACCGCAAGGGCATGGATCGTTTCTACCTATTTTAGGTTCTACTCTTATAGGTTCTATCTTCGCATA
>JBBSTQ010000245.1:0-5488 GCA_038235745.1 Sphingobacteriales bacterium | reverse complement strand
TCAATCAAGTAATCAAAAAGGTTAGTGCTGGAGGATACTTCCAACTTTTTTCGCAATCGGTAACGACTAACTTCCACGGCTTTGTTGCTGACACTCATCAATTGTGCAATTTCCTTAGAGCTCAAATTCATTTTTAAATAAGCGCAAAGTTTTAAATCATTGCCACTCAAAGTTGGTACTTTATCTTTTAACTTGGTTAAAAAATTGGAGTGTACGTGGTCAAAGTGGACTGCGAAACTATCCCAATCGGCATCAGCTCTTTCAGAATCATTTATCAAACTTAAAATCCTCTTAAACTCTTCGGGACTATCTTCTAAATTGTCGGTTTTTACAATCGGGATAAGTTCTTCTTTAATTTTTGTCAACAGTTTTCCACGTTGCATCAGATGCATGGTGGAAGTAGCTAATTCTTTGTTTTTGAAATTCACTTCACTCTCCAATTTTTCGTTCCTAAGCTTTACAATTTCCTTTTCATTATGTTCAATTTCCAGCTGATAAGATTTTTTGAGATACTCTTGCTCCCTCAAGTGCTTTCTTTTTTGTCGCTGGATGACCAGATAAATCAAAATGCAAATCGCTATAAAACATAAAAGATAAAACCACCAAGTCTGGTACCAAGGCGGTAAAATTTTAAAAGCGTAAAACACCGGGGCAGATTCATTTCCTAAATTATTTCTCGCCTTTACCTTAAAGGTATATGAGCCAGCCGGCAAATTGGTATAATCTTTCTCACTCTTATCACTCCATTCTGACCAGTTTTTATCAAAACCAATTAGCTGGAAACTAAACTCGATATTGTTCAGCTGTTCATAAAGTGTAGATGAATATTCAAAATGAAGGGAGTTGTTTTCAAAAGGAAGGCTCAGCAACGCATTCTTATCCTGATCTTTAACAATATTTTTGCCGTTTAAAAAGTAACCACCAAAAATTGTATTCGCCTGAGATCCGTTAGTTTTAACTTCAGTCAAAATAACTTTTAACGGCTTAATATTGTCTAAATATTTAAGATAATTAATGTGTATCAAACCATTGTTGGATCCAATAAAAACGTTTTCCTTGTTGTAAGGATAAATGTTTTCAAACCCGGGAACCACTTTAGAACTTAACTCGGGGAAATAAACGATGGTATAATCTTGCTGTTCATTTTTTCTTTGGAAATCAACTACGCCAACTTTTTTATTGGTTACAAACCAAATGTTGCCATCATTATCCTCATTCAAGTATTGATAGGTGGTTTCGCCTAATATTGGAAAAAGTTTTTTTGAAGGAAAAAACTTTTCCTTAGCCTCATCAAACTCATAAATTCCTTTTTCTGTAGCGACTACAATGTTGTTATGGATTTTTGCCACATAATTATAAAGCGCTGACGGTAAGCCAGCCTTCACATCGTAAAGCGAGGATTTTTCTATTTCGTTTTTATCGGACGAAAGCTTAAACCTGTAAATACCACGGTAAGGATGTGAAGCCCAAATGGTATTACTCTTACCATCGTATAAAATAAATCTCATTGATTCATTAAAACCTTTAATGGATCCTTTATCAATAAATTTATCATTCGCAAAAGTGATATGATGAAGTCCGTTATAGGTGCCTGCGATAATCTCTTTAGCTGGAAATTGCTTTGAAAGTGACTCAAACATCCAAGTGCCAGGATAAGGATACAGTTGTTTTGCTACACCATCTTTAACAATAAAAGTGCCGTCGGCATGTGCCACCATCAACTGTTTATTTACCACATTTAAGTTCCAAACCTGTCCTTGCGTATTGGGGATTTCGTTAAAAGGCTGGTTTGAGTAACTAATGTCTTTCAGGTTATTTTTTAACTTTGAGCTGTATAGGCCGTTGGAAGTGCCTACGTATAGTTGATTGTTGAAAACACGAGTGGTATAGCTACTGGTTTGCTTTGATGCATCAGGATAAATGTATTTTACCGCATTGTTAAACGCTATAAAGTCTATTCCATCGTCCAAGCCTAACCAAATATTTTGGTTACGGTCTAAAAACACACTTCTGATATTGTTTTTTTTTAAACCTTCTTTATAGCCGAACCTTTGAACGATACGCCCATTTTTATCCACAATCAAACATCCTGCAGAACTGGTTGCATAAGCAAACAGATTTTTATCCAGCTTTATAGCCCCATATATTCTACTATTGCAGAAATAACTAGCATCTATGTCTGTTTTCTTCTCTAATTTATCTCCCACTAATAAATACATTCCATTTTTTAATGTACTTATCGCAATGGTATCTTTGCCATAATCTAAAACAGCAGTGATGGCATTATTCCCAAATTCCGATTTCGCAGCAACCAGTTCCCACTTGCCGTTTTTATATGCTAACAATCCACGCGAGGTATCTTGCGCAAAAACCTGATTGTTTACCTTACCTAAAAACTCCCAAGCCCCTTTTGCTTTATAAACCTTAACACTACCCTTGCTAAACTGCAAAATTTTGGAAGTAGTTCTAAAAAACATGTCTTTGCCGGCAATCGCAATGTTCCAAATATCTGCAAGTTGTCGTTCGTTGGCCGGGATAAGGTTTTTTAGCGAATGGTATTGTAAATTTCCGAATTTGTCTGGGAAAAAGTAACCAACCTCGTCTTGTGCGCCAACATATATTTTTCCGTCGGTTGCTATTTCTACTGAACGTACAACTGTTTTATGAGGCATTGGAAACATCTTCCAGTATTTGCCATTATAAGAAAGTAGCCCTTCATTGTTGGCGAAGTACATTACCCCGTTCCTATCTTGCGCTACTTCCCAATTTTGAGTACCGCCTTTGTATAAGTTACTGGTGTAATTGTTTATTTCAGGAATACCAATCTGTGCGTTTGCAGTATTTTGTAATCCAACAAAAGAAAACATCATAAATAATAGCGCACAAAACTTCTGGTATTTAAACAACATAAATTGCAACAAAAATTAGATTTTCAGGTTTATTGATTTCGGTTCAAGTTACATATTTATTTAATCTGTGACGGATATACCTATCAAGATATCGAAGAAAACCACTCAAAAAATCATCTAGATTAGCATATAGTTTTTCTTTAGCAGTGTGACTGCGGGGTTGAATTCATACATAAAAAGCTCCTTTTTTCATTGTGTAGCGTTTATGTAGGGGTGCTTTTTTCTTTAAAAAATAGTTTAAGAGTGTATGTTTGCTTTATGAATTTTTCTTTAGTTCCTAAACTCAAGAAAAAATCTGTTAACCAATTAACCAACTAAATTTTTTTTTATGAACAGAAAAATTACAACATTTTTTCTGGTATTCTATCTACTGATTGCCAATTTTGCTATTGCGCAAGAAGTAAAAGTATCAGGAAAAGTAAGCGATGAAAACGGAGCTTCACTCCCCGGCGTTAGTGTTAAAGTTAAAGGCACAACAATCGGCACACAAACCAATTTAAATGGCGACTACGTTTTAAATGCGACTACACCAAATCCAGTTCTTGTTTTTTCCTACTTAGGGTATCTACAGCAAGAAGTCTCTGTTTCTGGTAAAAGCACCATCAACGTCAGTTTAAAACCAGATCAGAAATCATTGCAAGAAGTAGTGGTAATTGGCTACGGAACGCAACAAAAGTCCACGGTGTCCAGTTCTATCTCATCTGTTTCTGCTAAAGACATATCTGATCGTCCGGTTGCAGATGCCGCTCAGGCCTTACAAGGCAAGGTTGCTGGAGTAACCATTATTCAAAATTCGGGAGCGCCAGGTGGAACGGGTGGAACATCAATCAGAATACGTGGTATTTCTTCGGTTACCGGAACAAACAATCCGTTAATCGTTTTAGACGGCTTTCCTCTGCCAGATCAAGGTTCTGATAACATCCTTAACTCGTTTAGTCCCAATGAAATTGAATCAATTGACATTCTTAAGGATGCTGCGTCTGCCGCTATTTACGGGGTAAGGGGTTCTAACGGTGTTGTTTTAATTACCACCAAAAGAGGTAAAGCGGGTGCTGCAGTAATTAACGCAGATGTTTACCGAGGGTATCAAAAAGCATGGAAATTACCTGCTTTGCTTAATGCGAAAGAATACGCCATCATTAATAACGAAGCAAGAATTGCTAGTCTTTTAAATCCAATTCCAAAATTAGCTGACCCTAACGCGGTTGAGCAAACTTACGGCGCTGGAACGGATTGGCTAGACCAGATTTTCAGAGGTGCCGCAATGACAAACGCCGCTTTAAATATTAGCGGAGGTAGCGAAAAAGCTAAGTACGCTTTGTCAACAGGTTATTTTCAGCAAGACGGAATTATAGAAAACTCTAACTTTGAAAGGTTTAATCTCCGTTTCAACGGCGATTTACAAGCCAGTAAAAAGCTTAAAATCGGAAACAGTTTAACAATGTCTCGCACTAAAGAGGTTTCTCAAAACACTTTCGATGCTTTTAATAGTGTGATTTTGCTTGCATTAACTGCGCCACCAACGGTACAGCCAAGAAACCCTGATGGTTCTTATGCCGGCGGTAACGGTAGTATTGACGGTTTTGATGAATCAAATCCTGTTTACAATTTAGAAGTCCCTCAGTTTTTAAATACCAAATTCAGAATGACTGGTACCGTTTTCGGGGAATATGAATTATTTACAGGTCTACAGCTGAAAGCTAACTTAGGACTGGATTTTACAACCCAAAGCTTAAGAGGATATAACCCTGCAATTCCTTCTACCGGCGCAAGACCAAATCCGAGAACGGGCGTCACAGATCAAACTAATTTTAGCCCTAATTATTTGGGGGAGTTCACTGCTAACTATACCAAAAAAATAAACGACCATAATTTTAGCTTTTTAGCAGGATTTACTGCTCAAGAAAATAACTTTAATACTTTAGGTGCTGGCAGAAGCGGTTATACTGTTTTAGGTTTCCCCGTACTTAATGACAATATTTACGCTGCTAAGAATATATCCGAGACTTATAATTTTAATGGTTACGGCACTTCAACATTGCTATCATACGTTGCTAGAGCAAACTACGATTATAAGAATAAATACATCTTTCAAGCAAGTTTAAGAAGAGATGGTTCTTCTAATTTTGGACCTCAAAATAAATACGCTGACTTTTCTGCCTTCTCATTTGCTTGGAGAGCAATTGACGAAGATTTTATGAGATCTTACACTTGGTTAAGTGATTTAAAACTAAGATTGAGTTATGGTACAGTAGGAAACCAGGACATTCCTGCTTTCTCTTATTTAGCAGGAATAAACAGCGGAATTGGATATGCATTTGGTGACAACTCCGGAAGCGGAGGTTTAGTTACAGGCGCAGCGCCAACAGCATTATCAAACCCAAATTTGGGTTGGGAAAAAAATCAGCAAATTAATTTAGGTTTAGATTTAGGCTTTCTTAAAAACAGAATTAGTGCCGCAATAGACTTATACAGCAGAAAATCTATAGATCTATTGTTTAGAGTTCCGGTACCTGCAACATCAGGAACGTATGAGCCAATTCCATTTAATACTGGGGATATGGTGAATAAAGGAATCG
>JBBSTQ010000244.1:0-5492 GCA_038235745.1 Sphingobacteriales bacterium | reverse complement strand
GAACGAATAAGTTCCGGAAACGTGAGATTGCTTTTAGTTTTTGATTTTTGTATCTTTATTGGCTTAGTAAACTGACAAGATAAATTTGTTTTGGGACGAGTTTTGTTGTAGTTTTGTGAGAATTACATTAACCGAAAAATCAAATAAAATGGGAACTGACGAATAAAAAATATTAAGATGTCTGTATTTAAAGATGCTTACACTGCCATTGTTAATATTTTTTCTGAACAATTTTACTTCTTAGCATCTTCAGCCTCTGTTATAGGCTTAGTGCTAGTATTCATTAAGAATGAATACGCAGTAATAATAGCGTTAGCATTTTTCTGCCTAATGTTGTTAATTTTTACATCTACTCTTCTTTATACACTTTTCAAAATAACAGGCTTAAATAGCACTGAATTTGAGAGTAAATCAACTTTCGTGAAATACGAAACGCCAAACGTTAAAGCTATAACGTTTGAAATTTACAAATTGATTCAATCGAAAAAGACAATCCTATCAGACTATACTTTCAATTTTAAATGGACAGGTTCCATAATGCCAGTTATAACGTCTGACTTGCAAGAGGTTGTGAATGTTATGGACTTGCAAGATCCTACTCAATACGATAAAGCAATTTTGAAATTCAAGAAGGCAGTATATTATAACGACAGTCAAGTCATTCATTTTAAGGCTCTATTGAATGATACCTAAAAAATCAGACACTTACGTTTCAAATAGAATCATTCAGGAGGTTGATATTATTCACTATAGAATTATATTAAAGTATAAGCCCGAAAATTATGATGTCAATGCGGTTTTAGAAAAAAGGAAAATAAACTCGATAAATTCTAATTTTGAAAAAGTGGAAGAGATTGGTTTCGATAATATCACAAAGAGCTACGAATATCATTTATTGAAACCTGATTTAGGATTTATTTACCGTATAATTTGGGAACGATAGATATGATGAATTCAACCATGCAAATCAGTCTCACGTCTCACATCTCATCCCGATAGCTATCGGGACTCAAATATCAATAGAATGCAAGCAATAAAAGAAACAAATTTCAATTTCCCTAAGCAAACGGGTTTTTATAAAGGTAAAGTTAGAGACGTTTATACGATAGCCGATGAATATTTGGTGATGGTGGTAAGCGATAGGATCTCTGCCTTTGACGTAGTGTTGCCCGAAGCTATTCCTTACAAGGGACAAGTTTTAAATCAAATTGCCGCTATTTTTTTAGAAGCAACCAAAGATATTGTGCCTAACTGGGTGGTTACAGTGCCAGACCCTAGCGTTACCATCGGTAAAATTTGTGATCCTTTTAAAGTAGAGATGGTTATTAGAGGCTATTTGGCCGGCCATGCTGCCCGTGAATATGCGCTTGGAAAAAGAGAAGTATGTGGCGTTAGTTTGCCAGACGGTTTAAGGGAAAACGATAAGTTGCCAGAACCAATCATTACACCAACTACGAAAGCTTCTGTAGGACATGATGAGGATGTTTCTAAAGAAGATATTTTAGCGAAAGGAATCGTTAGCGAAGACGATTATCTTTTATTAGAAAGGTACACGAGAGCATTATATCAAAGAGGGACAGAAATTGCAGCCGAACGAGGGTTGATTTTAGTGGATACCAAGTACGAATTCGGAAAAGCTGACGGCGTTATTTATTTGATAGATGAGATTCATACGCCAGATTCTTCACGTTATTTTTACAAAAATAGTTTTCAAGAGTTACAGGACAAAGGAAAGCAACAAAAGCAACTATCGAAAGAGTTTGTTCGTCAATGGTTGATTGAGAACGGCTTTCAAGGCAAAGATGGACAGCAAGTCCCTGAAATGGATGCAGAGAGGATAAAGTCGATATCAGAAAGGTATATTGAGCTTTATGAAAAAATAACAGGTAAAGCATTTGTAAAAGAGGATGCCGATAATGTTTATAAAAGAGTAGAAAATAATATCTTTGAGGCGTTAAAAAACCTATAATTATTATATTTTTTTTTGAAAGAAAATAAACTAACTTAGACAATTAAGCTCTTATATGAAATTCACTGTAGACAAACACGATAAATACATCCTGCTAAAGTTGGACGAGTCCAAGCTAAACTCCTTGGTATCACCTAAGTTAAAGTCGGAATTGATTCTAACAAACACTGAAGGTCAAAGAAATATAATTTTGGATTTGAGTGACGTTAAGTATGCAGACTCAAGCGGATTAAGCAGTCTTTTGGTTGGTCATCGGTTATGTAAAAATGCCGAAGGTGTGTTTATTTTAACAGGGATTAACGACGCAGTTTCACGTTTGATCACAATTTCTCAATTAGATAATGTAATCACCATTGTTCCTACAGTAGAAGAAGCAATTGATTTGATCTTTATGGAAGAGATTGAAAAAGAACTAAAAAAGGAAAGTAGATAACTCTTTCCAAAAAAAAAAACACCACCGAACAGATGAAATTTGAGGTCACGATTTTGGGCAGTAGTTCGGCAACACCTATATTCCATAGAAACCCTACTTCTCAGATATTAAATATAAACGAAAAACTGATGATGATTGATTGTGGCGAAGGCACTCAACAGCAGATGCTTCGTTATGGCATAAAATATCATAAAATCGATCATATTTTTATCAGTCATTTACATGGAGATCACTACTTTGGCTTAATTGGCTTAATATCTTCCATGCACTTAAATGGCCGAACAAAGCCGTTATATGTTTATGCGCCTGCAGAAATTCAAGAAATTTTAGAATTACAATTCAAACATTCGGGTACCGTCATAAAATTCCCGTTAGAATACCGTTTTACGCAAACCAAACAGCGAGAAGTAATTTTAGACACGGCTGATTTAGTTGTTGAAACCTTTGTCTTAAACCACCGCATTCCTTGCACTGGTTTTATATTTAGAGAAAAAGAGCGTCTTCGCAGAATTGACAAAGAAAAAGCAGAAGCATTAGAAATTCCACAGCAATATTATGCGCTGTTAAAAAAAGGAATAGATTTTATTGACGAAGCTGGCGTAAAACATAAAGCAATGGATTTAACTTTAGATCCAGATATACCAAAAGCTTATGCGTATTGCTCTGATACGGTGGCTGATGGTTCTTATAATCTACATTTAGAAAACATTGATACCCTTTATCATGAGTCAACTTTTATGCATGATATGATTGATAGGGCAAAAGAAACTTTCCATACCACATCTTTTGAAGCTGCAGAATTAGCCAAAACACAACATGTTAAAAAGCTTTTGATTGGTCATTTTTCAGCTCGTTACCGCGATTTAGCACCCATGCTTTTGGAAGCTAGGGACGTTTTTCCCAATACGTTTTTGGCGCAAGAGGGTGAAACTTTTATGATTTAGGTTTTTGAGGCGCTGTAAGTGCAATCTTCACAAACAGGTAAAATTTGGTAGCCTTGCAAGTGAGATTACCATCCCAAAGAGATGGCTTTGCTACTACCGTTAGAATGACGAAGTAAGAATAACAAACGCCGTCATGTTGAGTGCTTCCCGATAGCTATCGGGAGAAACATCTCACAAGTAGGTAGCCATGCAAAAATGCAACACTGATTTTTCGTTCCAGTTATCTAAATGACGGGATCATAGCGCAAATATCCTAACCATAACTCATTCAGATGGACCGATATTCTTAAAAACCATTTAAAGTAAAAAAAACAGTCCCTCTTTCATTCCAAAAAACCATCCCTTATTAAGATTCTTACCATTTCATCCCCAATAATCTAAAGCTTTTAACTATTTTAGCCCGCGTTTAATAACAATAAAAAATCTAAACTTTTTATCACATCAAAACAATGAAAGTTTTAAAATTTGGAGGGACATCTGTAGGTAGTCCAGAGCGGATGAAAAAATTGTTGGACATTGTAAATCCAACAGAAAAACAGATTGTGGTACTATCCGCGGTTTCTGGTACAACCAATAATTTAGTGGAAATCTCTCAGGCATTTTTAGCCTCAGATAAACAGAAAGCTAACGACTTAATTAAAGCGTTAAAAGATAAATATGAGATTTTTATAAAGGAGTTGTTGAGCAAACCTGAGTTTTTAAAGCAAGGAAAGGAAGTAATAGATTATCATTTCGACATCCTTTATGCGTTCTCTAACGATTTATTTACAGCAGTTGAAGAAAAAGTTGTTTTGGCTCAGGGCGAATTACTATCCACCACGCTTTATCATATTTATCTAAAAGAAATCGGCGTTCCTTCTGTGTTGTTGCCGGCATTAGATTTCATGAAGATTGATGACGATAACGAACCGATTGTTGATTACATCACAGATCATTTGCAACCGATGTTAGATGAATCCAAAGGTGTTAACCTATTTATCACTCAAGGTTTTATCTGCAGAAATTCGTTCGGCGAGATTGATAATTTAAGAAGAGGAGGGAGCGATTACACGGCATCTTTAATTGGTGCGGGCATTAAAGCAGAAGAGGTTCAAATTTGGACAGATATTGACGGAATGCACAATAACGATCCCAGGATTGTGAAAGGCACTAAGCCAATCGCCCGTCTATCTTTTGATGAGGCTGCAGAGCTAGCTTATTTTGGTGCTAAAATTTTGCATCCGCAGTCTGTTTTCCCTGCACAAAAATATAAAATCCCCGTTAGGATATTAAATACCATGGAGCCAGAAGCTTTTGGAACTTTAATTTCTACAGAAAGCGAGAAAGGAAAAGTTAAATCTATCGCTGCAAAAGACGGAATAACTGCCATTAAGATTAAGAGTAGCAGAATGTTGCTGGCTTACGGATTTTTACGACGGGTTTTTGAGGTTTTTGAGCGTTACAAAACGCCTATCGATATGATAACCACGTCAGAAGTTGCGGTTTCTGTAACCATAGATGATACTCGTTATTTGGGAGAAATTACCAAGGAATTGAGCGATTTTGGTATTGTGGAAGTAGATGTTAACCAATCTATTATTTGCGTAGTTGGCGATTTGGGCTCTAAATCTCACGGTTTTGCTTCTCGTGTTTTTGAATCGCTGAAACACATCCCTTTAAGAATGATTTCTTACGGTGGCAGTAATTATAATATTTCTTTTTTAGTGAAAACCGACGATAAAGTAGAGACTTTAAGAAGTTTACACAATCGTTTATTTGAATAAGAATGCACAAAATGTTTAATCAAAAAATAGTTGATTCTTTTGAAAACAAAGAAACTCCGTTTTACTATTACGACTTGGCTCTGCTAAAACGCACTTTAAAAGAATGTGCAACGGCGGCAGACAAATATAACTACCACGTTCACTTCGCGTTGAAATCTAATTTCAACACTAAAGTGGTTACAACTGTTAAAGAACAGGGCTTCGGTGCTGATTGTGTTTCAGGTGGCGAAGTAAAAAGAGCAATCGAGTCTGGTTTTGCGCCAACAAAAATTGTTTTTGCAGGTGTCGGAAAATCAGACAGCGAAATAAATTATGCCTTAGACCAAGATATTTTTGCTTTTAATGTGGAATCTATTCAGGAGCTGGAAGTAATTAACGAGCTG
>JBBSTQ010000243.1:0-5492 GCA_038235745.1 Sphingobacteriales bacterium | reverse complement strand
TTTTTTTAACACGAAATAAGGGTTTTTAGACTAAAAAAAATATGACGAAAGTCAGTTCATAAATTGGTTTCTATCAAGTAATGCGTGTAAATACTTCTATCTTTTCTACTAATTTCTATTAAATTTAACCCGTATGGAAAAGCGAGCTTTATTAACTGCCATTATAGATAATGCAATTGACGGAATCATCACCATTGACGATCGTGGACTGATAGAATCAATTAATCCATCTGGTTGCAGACTTTTTGGTTATGAGCCGGAAGAAGTGATGGGGAGAAATATTTCTTATTTAATGCCTGAACCAGATAAATCTCGCCACGACCAATATTTGGAGCGTTACCAGAAAACCCGTAAACCACATATTATAGGCACCGGCAGAGAGGTAAAAGGCTTAAAGAAGAATGGAGATATTTTTCCTTTTAGGTTAGGCGTTAGCGAAGTACAATATGATGGTAGGATAATTTATACTGGCTTCATCCATGATTTAACCCGTCAAAAAACTGCTGAAGAGCAACTGTTGCTTTATACAAATAGGTTAGAGGTGTTGGTAGAAGACCGTACCTTGGAGTTGCAATATTTGATTAAACAGATACAGGAAGCTAAAGAAGAAGTGAGTATTTCTTTAGAAAAAGAAAAAGAGTTGAACCAGTTAAAAAGCAGGTTTGTTTCTATGGCGTCTCATGAGTTTCGTACGCCTTTGAGTTCCATTCAACTCTCCGCATCGTTGATTAATAAATATGCGGAGGAGTTTGGAAGCCCAAATATTGAAAAACACGTCAACAAAATTAAAAACGCAGTTGGTAATTTGACCACCATTTTAAACGACTTTTTATCTTTAGAAAGATTGGAAACCGGTATTGTTACGCCACAGCCCGAAGAGCTGGACTTAGTGAATTTTTCTGAAGAAATTACCGAAGAGTTACAGATGGTAGCTAAGCAAAACCAGAGCATCATTTATCAGCACACGGGCACAAAACGGATGGTAAAAACGGATGTGAATTTGTTAAAAAACTGTATCATTAATTTGGTTGCCAACGCCATTAAATATTCTGGCGAAAACACATTTATTGAGTTTAATACAGAAATTACTGACGATAAGTATTTTATTACCATAAAGGACAACGGAATTGGAATTCCAGTTTCGGAGCAAAAACATCTTTTTGAACCTTTTTTTAGAGCGCATAACACCGGTAGCATTCCGGGTACAGGTTTAGGACTAAATATTGTAGACCGATATATTAAGTTGATGTTAGGGCGTGTTGAGTTTAAAAGTGAAGAAAACAAAGGCGCAACGTTTACATTGATGTTTAATTTATAAAATTCAAAAAGCATTTATTGATAATCATCTTATGAAACAGAGCATCCTAATAATTGAAGATAATACGGATATCCGCGAAAGCACTGCTGAAATTTTGGAGCTAGCAGGCTACAAAGCCATTACTGCCGAAAACGGTAAACTGGGGGTAGAAATGGCGCAAAAGCAGTTGCCAGCTTTAATTATATGCGACATTATGATGCCCGAGCTGGACGGTTATGGCGTTTTATACCTACTAAGTAAACTGCCTGAAACGGAAGTAATTCCGTTTATTTTTTTAACGGCAAAATCAGAAAGAGTAGACATGCGCAAAGGAATGGAAATGGGTGCCGATGATTATTTGACCAAACCTTTTGATGATATTGAGTTGTTAAATGCTATTGAAAGTAGGTTGTCCAAACAGCAAAAAAGTCAGGAATTTTATACCAAGGGTTTAAAAAAATTAGAAGAGCTTTCTGAAAGTATTACCACTTTTGAGGGTTTAAAAAATTTACTGGCCAGTAAAAAGGTAAGAAACTTAAAAAAGGGACAGCTTTTGTATTTTGATGGGGACGCATCGCAAGGGCTTTATCTGGTGCTGAGCGGTAAAATAAAGATCAGTAAAATAACCGAAGCAGGGCGGGAGCTGGTTACAGATATCAACTGTACCGATCAATATTTTGGAATTTATGATGCCATTGTAAGTCGTGTTCACACGGAAACTGCGGAAGCTATTGAAGACAGTACCGTATGTTTGTTGTACAGAGAACAGCTGGATGATATTTTAGAGAAAAATGCACCCTTAGCTATGCAATTCATCCATCTTTTATCAGAAACGTTGCATGAAAAAGAAGAACAGTTGGTGCGTATGGCTTACCATTCTGTACGTAAACGCCTAGCAGAAACCCTTTTAAGAGTAAGCGAAATTAACAGTAACGAGACTTTTAAAATTTCTAGAAACGATTTGGCGGCCATGGCCGGCATGGCTACAGAAACCGTTAGCCGTACACTAAGCGACTTTAAAGAAGAAATTTTATTGGATAAAAAAGGAGCGGAAATTACTTTACTTTCCGTGGAACGTTTACAGAAAATGAAAAACTGATTTTAATCAATTTTGCTACTGATGGCACTCACGGCTAAACTACGTCAATACTGTTAGTTTTGCTTAAGACTTACTATAAATGCTAAGTCAAAAAGCAGATATCAATATGAAGGCAGTTGTTTACAGTATTAAGTCTTTTGAAAAAGAACACCTTGCCAAGGCAAACCAAAAGAAACACGATATTACCCTAATTGCTAATCCGCTTGGTGTTGATACTGTAGGTTTTGCTAGTGGTAAAGACGCGGTAATTGTTTTTACCAACGATGAAGTAAGTGCGCCAGTAATCAAAAAGCTCAAAGCACTGGGTGTTAAATATATTGCCACCCGTTCACTAAGTATCGCTCATATAGATTGCGATGCGGCTACCAAAGCCGATATAAAAATAGCTAACGTACCTTCTTACTCGCCCCAAAGTATTGCAGAACATGCCATTGCTTTAATGATGGCCTTAAACCGAAAGATATTTTTAGCGGTACAACATTCAAATGATGCAAACTTTAAGTTAGATGAGTTGCAAGGTTTTACCATGTACGGAAAAACCGTTGGACTGTTGGGTTTTGATGTAGTTGCACAATGTTTAGCCACTATTTTAAACGGTTTTGGTTGTAAAGTTTTAGTTTATGACCCAAATTGCAAAAAGTTCCCTAACTACGTAAAATCAATTCCTTTAAATGAGCTTTACAAACAATCCAACATTATCTCTTTGCATGCATCTTTAAATCACGATACAAAACACGTAATTGATGGAGAAAGCATTGACCAAATGCGTAATGACGTGATTTTGATTAATATAGGAGCGGGGACGTCTATTAATACAAGAGATTTGTTGGTTGCGATAAAGGCTGGGAAAGTAGCTTCTTTTGGAGCTGATTTTTTTGAAAGCGAGAAGAACTCGATTTTTAAGATTCCACAATCAAATGGGCAGAATTACCAAGTATTGCAAGAGCTGATGGATTTGCCAAACGTTATTATAACCCCACATCAAGCTTTTTTAACCACAGAGGCTTTACAGGATATTGCAGCGCAAACCATAGAAAACCTAGACCATTGGCAAGCAGGAGAGTGCACTGGCGATGCTTGTGCCTGCACTAATGTTTGCGAGGAAAGCTTAAAGAAAACCAGAGAAAATAAAAAAGACGATGCGGCTGATATTCTTTATTAACGCGTTAGTATAGCCGAAAAACAATTCCGAAGATCCCCGCTTTTCGCTTTAAACTTCAAAAATAAAAGATATGAACGTTCAACAATTGATTCAGAAATACGCAGTTGCAGTACCACGTTACACCAGTTATCCAACTGTTCCGTTTTGGGATTTGAAAACATTTTCTAAAGAAAAATGGCTGAACTCGGTAACCGAAAGCTTTAACAATAGCAATGCAAACAGCGGAATCAGTCTGTATATACACTTACCTTATTGCGAAAGTTTGTGTACTTATTGCGGTTGCAATACACGAATTACCAAAAACCACGGGGTCGAAAAACCTTATGTAAAAGCAGTAGCTAAAGAATGGCAACTGTACAAAAATATTTTACCAGCTAAACCCATTATCAAAGAATTGCATTTAGGTGGCGGAACGCCTACGTTTTTCAAACCCGAGCATCTTAAGAATTTAATTGAGGATATTTTAAACGGTTGTACTTTACACCCCGAAGCTGAATTTTCTTTTGAAGCGCACCCTGCAAATACCACCGAAGAACATTTGACAGTTTTGTATGCGTTAGGCTTTAAGCGATTGAGCTTGGGCATTCAGGATTTTGATGTTAAAGTGCAAGAAATTATTAATCGTTACCAAACTGTTGAGCAAGTTGAAGAAGTGCATAGTAACGCCACCAGAATTGGCTACAATTCCATCAATTACGATTTAATTTACGGTTTGCCTTTGCAAACTTTGGCAGGTTTAAGCAAGACCATTTCTACGGTTATTGATCTAAAGCCCGATCGTATTGCTTACTACGGTTATGCGCATGTGCCTTGGGTTAAGCCAGGTCAGCGTAAGTTTACCGAAGCCGATTTACCCAACACCGAGGAACGACAAGCATTGTACGAACTGGGACGCAAGATGCTGATAGACGCAGGTTACAAAGAAATTGGTATGGATCATTTTGCTTTGGAAAGCGATAGTCTTTACAAAGCACAGCGAAACGGAAAATTGCACCGCAATTTTATGGGCTACACGCACAATTATACGCAATTGATGATTGGTTTGGGCGTATCTTCAATCAGTGATACTTGGAACGGTTTTGCGCAAAACGTAAAAAAAGTTGAAGAGTATTTAAAGCTGATTGCTGATGATGAAATTCCGGTTTTCAAAGGTCATATTTTGGATAAAGAAGACCTTTTGATGCGCAAGCATATTTTAAATTTAATGTGCCGTAACAAAACTGATTGGGATGGTTTGGATTTGTTGAACGATAATTTTAAGGAAAGTTTATTGCGGTTACCAGAATTGGAAGCTGACGGTTTGCTTGTTACCGGCGATAATTCGATTGAGGTAACAAAATTAGGAGAACGCTTTCTGCGGAATATTTGTGCGGTTTTTGATGCTCGTTTACATGTTGTAAAATTGGGAGAAAACGTTTTCAGCAATGGTAACTAATCTTAGCAACAGTTGGTTAGTCATACCGTCTTGGCTTGCTATTTGACCTTAGAAACATTAACCTATCATTAAAAAATAAGACCATGGATTCTCGATTCCCCGCTTATGATTTTTTTATCAATAATTTGTTGATTATTAGTGCTGTTTATTTAATCGCTTGCTTTTGTGTCGCTTGGATTTGGGGCAGAAAGCGTAAAATTGGCTTTCTATGGTCGTTTATTTTTTCGGTTTTGATGACTCCTTTAGTGGGGGTTGCAATTACCTTGGCAGGAAAAGAGCGAAGGAAGGATTATTTGTAGGTTTTAGAATCAGAATTTTCCCTCTTATTTTTCTCTGCATTCGGCTACAAAACGTTGGTCAACATCGTGAACCAGTCCTTTTGCCATAAATTTAATTGAGATAATTATTGAGGATTAATTTTTATCTTTCGACACAAATATTTATGTGTTAAAAATGAATAAAAACTTACTATTATTTGTTCTACTTTTAGTTTCCGGAG
>JBBSTQ010000242.1:0-5531 GCA_038235745.1 Sphingobacteriales bacterium | reverse complement strand
TTTTCTGATTATAGTATATATTAATCCTAAAATAAACACCCACCATGTGCCTAACATAAGTAATCCGCCAACTATATGAAAGCCTCTTTCTCCATCTTCCATCACCCAACTTTGTACATACTGCCTTATTAAAACAATAGAGACTATCAGCGGAAAACCTAAAACTGCAAAATTTAAAATATGAATGTTTATAGGACTAATATTAAATGCGAGGGAAACTATGGGTATTAGAAAATTTAACAAGAATATTACTCCTGAAAAGTAATGCATAGGAATAAGTGCATAATGTAATTTCTGTTTCCAGGTTAATTTATTAAATAGTTTAGGATAAGAAGTGACCAGTAATTCAAATACTCCTCTGGACCATTTTAATTGTTGACTATAATACGCAGAGAGGGTATCAGGAACCAGTCCTCTTGCAAGCACAAACGGTGCATAAACTGATTTCCACCCTTTAGCATGAAGTTGCATTGCTGTGTGCATATCTTCCGCTAAACCAGCGGCATGTCCGCCAATAGACTCTAGAGCGGTACGACGAAAGGTACAATTTGCTCCTATTGCCTGTACAGTGCCGTATTTGTTCATACACATCATAATTGGCCCGTAAAACTGAAACGTTTGTTGAGCAGCACCTTTTGCAATTAACCCATGGTGATAATTACTGTAAGCCTGCACTATTTGAACGTATCCAACTTCCGGATCATCAAAATGAGAAACAATGGGGTCCAGAAAATGTGGTAATGGAACATGGTCTGGATCTAATACTACGCATAATTCTCCTGTAGATTGCCTTAAGGCATTGTTAATGTTTCCTGCTTTAGCATCAATCTTTAATTTTCTTGTAACATGAAAAATCCCTAATTCTTTACAAATATTTCTTAAAAAAGGGTCATCAGCTTCATCACACAAATAAGTTTGATGTGGATAGGTGATGGCCTTAATGGCGTGTAAAGTTTCCACTATCATTTCATAAGGCTCACCAGCTACATAAGTTGTAAAAATATCAACCGTATATTTCTTACTTGCTACCGGTGTTTCTGGAATGGTAATAAATAAATAATGTACCCATTCATAAATCAGTTTAAGGCAATAAAAAGTGATTACGATAAAAAGTGACCAAAATAGGAAAGGATGATCCACCATTTTGGTGTTAATCAATGCTTTTAAAAAAAGAAACATATAAACTACACCTAAAAGTATCATGATTCTTAAAATCATATGCTCTTTAAATGTGGGTGGATTTAAACTCTTATTACTTTTCATTTTATTAATCAAGGGACATAGAATGGAGTATTACAATTGGCCACGTTTCCTTTATTATCATACACACTAATAAAAAACCGATATGGACCTTGTTTTTTTGGGGCATTAAATGTTACTTTTTTTATCGCTCCTGAACTGCTAAAGCTTTCTACTAGGATTGGTTTATTAAGTTTATTATCTTCTCTGGTAAACCAATCTTCTTTATAAATCTCCCATCTGATTGTTTTAAGATGAGTTGGATTTTTTAAAAATAACTGAGCTTCCGCCTTGCTGCCTGCATTTAATAGAATGTTATCTAAAGTTGTTTTACCATCAATAAGCATTTGATCTATCTGAGGTGGCAAATGTTCAATTTTTTTACCTTTCCATAAATATTCAGCTACACCAACAGCCTCAGTTTTTGCCCCATTCTTATCAAATAAACTAAACCAAGTGTGGGTAGTCTCTTGTTTTTGTCCCCAATAGAACATTAATGATCCAAGAAACTTAGGGTCTTCAGTAGGCATAGAACTTAGGTATCTTTCTTTGAGAATTTTAGCTTTTATAGTGCTATTAGGTTCATAATATGCTCCCCAGGCAGTGTGGTTAGTTCCTACCCACGGGCCATCATTTGCCCATTCAGTAATTAGATAGGGGCCATTCCAAAATTTAAGCACCCATTTGGCATCCTTTCTAAATGAATTTATGTTTCCAAAAAGGTTAAATGCAATAATATCTATATCTGTTCTTAATTTAATACTTAGTACGTCTGCCTTAACATCAGTTGATGTTATAATAGGGTGATCAGGATCATTTTCGTGAATCATTGTAACCAAACTATTGTACTGTTTATAAAACTTTTGGTGTTTTAGATCAAATGGAAATCTTAATTCATTCCCTAAGCACCACATTAGAAGGGAAGGATGATTTTTGTGTTTATTTACAATTCGTTTAAAAGCATCGTACTGAAGTTTTGTTTGTAAAGTATCGTTATAGTAATAATTATATTGACTCTTAGGCATATCAAAACCCAATATAACAGATAGCTTATGTTTTTTCGCGAGGTTCAATATCTCTTCAATGGCAACCGTATCCCAGTATCTTACCGTATTGCCACCATACTGAGCTAGTAAACCAAAATGTTCATTTCCGCTGGCTCCTTTTATAAAAAATGGTTTTCCATCTTTATAGATAGTGTATTTACCATTTTCCTTTTTTATATAAACTTTAGCAGAATTCTTTGAACTTTGATTTCTATTACAGGAAATCATTAAAACTGCAATTGTGGAAAGCATCAAAATTAGTCGTGATATAGAATTTGAGTACTTTAAAGCGTAATGTTTTATCAAAATATTTAAGTCAGATATAAACGGGGATTTCAGAAACTAAAAGTATTTTTTAGTTGATTTTTTACCTCGACTTTTAATCAAAAAATATACCACTAAAATTTGTTAAAGGATATTTTCATTAACAAACGGATGTTTTATAATTGTGGGCTTTCAGAAAAAAAAATTAATGAATTTAAAGACTTCGTACAAGTTTAAAAATTAATCAAAGGTTTTAAATTAAAAATATCGTTAAGCACTTGTTTTGCTGCGTGGTAACCACACATTCCATGTACACCGCCCCCAGGCGGGGTTGAAGATGAACAAATATAAATCCCTTTTTTAGATGTTCTGTAAGGAGAACTTCTTAACGCTGGTCTGGTAAATAACTGAGTAATATCAAGCGCTCCACCGTTAATATCTCCACCAATATAATTAGGATTATATATCTCCATTTCCATAGCATTCATGGTATGCTTTGCCAATATGGTGTCTTTGAATCCTGGCGCAAAACGCTCCACCTGATTTTCTATAGCAGTTGTCATGCTTAAACTTGAATTATTGGGTACATGACAATACGCCCACGCAACATGTTTGCCTTCCGGCGATCTGGAAGTGTCAAACTTACTTTGCTGTGCTAATAAAACAAAAGGTTTTTCAGAATGTAAACCTTTCCATGTCATTTGTTCTGACGATACAATTTCTTTTAAAGTATTGCCTAAATGTAAAGTACCTGCCTGCCTGCAAGCTTGATTAGTGAAAGGAATTGGTGCATCTAAAGCCCAGTCAATTTTAAAAACGCCCATACCATAACGGTATCTGCTAAGCTGCCATTTATAAAGAGAAGAAAACTGCTGTCCGGCAATTTTTAAAATTTGTTTGGGAGTAATGTCAAATAATACAGCATGAGAAGAAGGCAACTGACTTAATGAAGATACGTTAAAATTGGTTTCTATTTTTCCTCCAAGATCAATAAAATAAGATGCTAAAGCATTGGCAATAGCGTTTGATCCTCCTTTTGGGATGGGCCAACCTACTTTATGACCAGTTGCTAGTAGTACCAATCCTATTGCTGATGTACTCAATTTTGTTAAAGGTAAAATTGAATGAGCGCACATACCCGCCCAAAGTCCTTTACCCGCTTTTGTATTAAATTTATTGGCAAGAAAAGTAGCAGGTTTGAGGGCTTGTATTCCAAAACAAGCAAGATTTAAGGGTTGATTAGGGAATCTCAAAGGACCTAATATGTCTTTTGACAAATTTTCCCACTGGTTAACTATTGGGGAAATTAGATTGCTGTAAGTTTTACCATCTTTTCCTAAAGCTAAGATTGTATCTTCCAAAGATTTATTCAAAACTGCAGCAGTACCATCATCAAATGGATGAGCTGCCATAACAGGTGGTAAAATATATTCTAAACCGTAATCAATCAGGGGCAGTGTCTGAAAAAAAGGAGACCCTAGTGCTAACGGGTGAATTGCAGAACACACATCATGAACAAAACCCGGAAGCGTTAATTCTTTTGAGCGTAAGCCCCCACCAATGGTGTCTGCTGCTTCTAAAATTAAAACGGATAAGCCCTGTTGTTGCAATGCAATTGCTGCTGCTAAACCATTAGGGCCTGATCCCACAATTACCGCATCATAATCTCTTTTTTCCAAAGTTTTAGTGTTATTGCTATCAAAAACAAAAGTGTAGGATGAAATTTCATTAATTTCTAGGTAACATCAAAGCTTATACCGAAATCATCAATAATACTTTTTAAACAAAATCTTATTTTTAGGTATCAATTTGGATTTTTTTAACCTTGGACAATCAAAAAATGGTAAGATTGTTGTTATTCTTACGCAAGAAGATGATTAAATTTCTGTAAAAGATAAGATTTCCTATTTTAATAAAAATCCAACAAGTGTAATGAACTTTTCAACTACTAAACTATAATTTTTATTTTGTGAAATACGATAAATACGACCTAATAATTGCTGGTACTGGCCCTGCCTCTACCTTTTTTTTAAAAAAATATTTAGAAAAATCCTCAGAAAAAGTCAAAGTTTTAGTTTTAGAGAAAGGTTTTTTGTATCCACATTCAGAAAGGTTGAAAGAAAAACAAGGACAGCAATCAGCGTACTCAAAAACAACACCCTCTAGTACCTCAAAAACAACAGGTAAAGGTTGGGCATATACTTTAGGTTTTGGTGGAAGTAGTAATTGCTGGTATGGTTGTACCCCTCGTTTTATGCCTTCTGATTTTAAATTAAAAAGTTTGTATGGCATAGCGGATGACTGGCCAATTACTTATGATGAGCTTGAGCCTTATTATACTGAAACCGAACAATTAATGTCAATCTCAGGTCCAGAAATAACTCCTTTTCCTAAAAGCAAAGCTTATCCATTACCGCCCCATTCTTTATCAACGGTTGATATAGTCTTGCAGGAAAAATACGGGAAATTATATATCAGTCAGCCAACTGCAAGGGCCAGCCAAACTGCAAACGGTCGCAACGCCTGCTGTAGCAGTGGGGTGTGCGGTGTTTGCCCAATGAATGCCAAATTTACGGTAGAAAACTCCAATTTTGCTGTTTATGAAGATGCTCGGGTAGAGTTAATATTTGATGCTACTGTAACCGGTTTTAACTTACAGAACGATACAGCCAAAAGCGTTACTTTTTTGAAAGACGGAAAAGAAAGCGTGGTGGATGCAGAGGTATTTGCATTAGGTACACATGCCATATCAAACCCTAATATTTTATTAAACTCAGGTGATAAAAACCCAATGACGGGTAAATGCCTTGGAGAACAATATGGCTTACAGGCTGTAGTATTTTTGGAAGATATGCCAAATTTAGGGGGGAGCAGCTGGGTTAGTGCCAATGGTTATATGCTCTATGACGGGGAGCATAGAAAAGATTATGCTGCATGCCTTATAGAATCCAGTAATTCGGCAGAATGGATAAGGATAGAAGA
>JBBSTQ010000241.1:0-5569 GCA_038235745.1 Sphingobacteriales bacterium | reverse complement strand
TTTTTTGAAGTTTTCGGACTTTGAACTTTAAGTACTGGGTTTTCTGTGATTAGCCCTTCTTTCAACCCAAATTTATAGAATGAACGGATACTTGATATTTTCCTATTCACGGAGCGAGCATCAAGTTGATGATCCATCAGTTCGATGACCCAAAGCCTGATATCTTTGTGATTTGCTGTTGAGAAGGTTTTGCCAGATTGATTTAGAAACGCGTGATATTGGTTGATATCATTTTCATAGGCGATGAGTGTATGCTTAGAATACCTTTTTTCGTACTGGATATATTTTAAAAAATCTTCTAAAATCATAGACATTGACGTTTCACTCTCCGAAAAGTGAATATACGAATTGTTTGTTCCGGAATGAAATTTAAAAGAAAAAGTTTAAACTTGCCATATTGCAGGCTGAAAGCAAAAAGCTTAAGGCTCAAAACCTACTTAATAGGCCACCAATAGGCCGTATTGAAATTAGTTACATATAATACAATTTTTAGTAAAGCGCATTGAAAGATTTGAACAGGCAGAATTATTATTTCGTCATTTTTGGAGTATCAGGCAGTGGGAAAACTTTGATTGGTAGGATGCTTGCAGAAAAACTGAATATTGACTTTATAGAAGGAGATGATTTTCATCCAAAGACAAACGTGGAGAAAATGAAGGCTGGGCACCCGCTTACCGATGCTGACCGCATGCCTTGGCTTAAAATAATTAGTCAAGATATAGCAACTCACATTTATGCGAATGAAGGTTTTGTGCTGAGTTGCTCTGCTCTAAAAAAGAACTATCGGGATATTTTGAGAAAAGCTGGTAACTTCAGATTTTTGTTTTTGGATGTTAGCGAAGCTATTTTAACAGAGCGAATGAGTTATCGAAAAAACCACTTTATGCCAGCATCCTTATTACACAGCCAGATAGAAACTCTTGAAATACCGGGAAAAGTTGAGTCTGATGTAATTCAAATTGATGCAAATCAAATTCCAAATGCTGTTGTGAAAGAAATCATCAGTAAGATTGATAAAGGAAATTCTTGAAAATTCTTTAAAAACAAAAAAACTGTTTACACCAACGCTTTTTAGCGAAAATGTAAACAGTTAATATATTTAAAAAGTTTAATCTTTGAGATTAAGCTTCTGGATTCATTCCTTGAACGTAAATTGCGTGTTTCACTTCTAATCTTCTTGCTACAGATTTTTTCTCGTAAGCTTGACGACTGCGCAGTTCTCTTAAAACACCAGTTTTCTCGAATTTCTTTTTAAAACGTTTTAACGCTCTGTCAATTGATTCGCCATCTTTTACATTGATAATAATCATTTGTTAAATACCACCTTTCTATCCCGCTTTAAAATTCTGTTGGGGTTGCAAATGTAACAGAAAATATTTGAAAAGAAAAGCCAGCCGCAAAAGAATAGTAAATTACTGCTAATTAATATTTTATCCGTCATTAAATCGGTAACCCACTCCTCTTACGGTTTGTAAAAAGTCTGGTCTATCTGGGTTAATCTCTATTTTTTTACGTAACCTAACAATGTGCATGTCTAATGTACGCGTATTAACGTCAGAATTATACCCCCAAACTTCCATCATCAAATCATCTCTACTTATAACCTCGTTTCTGTGGTTTAGAAAATAAAGCAAAATGCGATTCTCTAAAATGGTTAACTCAATTTTTTTGTGGTTTTTGAGCAACGAGTGCGTATTTGGATGATGCTCCATATCGCCGAACTTATTATTGTCAGTTTTGCCAAGTAATACATACTTAACCTTGCTATCTAGCATGGCAACCAGCACATCCATGTTAAAAGGTTTGCTCACATAATCAGAAACTCCAAACTGGAAAGCATCAATTTTATCAATGTCTTGCGATTTTGCAGACATCATAATTATCACGTTTTCAAAGCCTTTTGATCTAAGCTTTGTGCAAATTTCTGAGCCCTCCTTTTCTGGCAACATCCAATCCAATAATACTATTTCGGGCTGTTCTGCTAAAACTAGGTCAACCGCTTCTCCCCCACTACCGGTTTCAACAACTTTATATCCTTCTTTTTGTAAACGATGGCTTACTAAAAAACGCAAGTTTTCATCGTCTTCAATTATGGCAACTTTTATTTCTTTTTGCATAGTCAAATTTTCAGAGTGGCAACATTACCTCAAACACAGAACCTTTTCCGAGCTTACTTTTTACGGTTATAGTACCGTTCATAAAAGTAACAAGTTCTTTACAAAAAGCCAAACCTAATCCAACACTTCCTTGCTGGTTGTATCTACTTTGAATCCTATAAAACTTCTTAAAAATATTATTTAGCTCATTTGCATCAATACCAATGCCCTTATCAGCAAAAGAAAACACGATAAATTTTTTACGAGTAGTAATATTTATTTTTAAAAATTTATTTCCAGGGTTTGCATATTTGTAAGCATTCTCAATCAGATTGTAAAAAACACTGCTCAAAAGAACGGTGTCGCTTTGAAAAGTAGTGATTTTTTCAATATTTAACTGTATATCGTAATCAGAATGTTTAAGCTGAAAAGCATCTATAATGTTTTGAGAAAAAACTTCTAAATTAATTTCCTCATAATTAAGCTTGATAGATTTATTTTCTATCTGTGTAAACGAAAGCAGTTTGTTCATTAGATCATTCAGCTTATCTGCCTCCTCGTCTAAAATTTTACCGTAACGCTTCCTCTCAAAATCGGTTAGCTCTTTTGAGTTTAAAATGTTGTTACCTGCTATTTTTATTACTGCAACTGGTGTTTTAAACTCATGGGTAAAATTGTTAATAAAATCATACTGCAAACTAAAAAGCTTCTGATTGATTTTTAAATTTCTACTAATTGAATGAACCAGCCAAATCAAAATTCCATACACCGCAAGTATCCCAATACCAATGGGTAAAAATCTGCGTCTAACTTCCTTGTTTAAAAATTGCTTATCACTGCTAAAGTAAAGCTTGAAATTTGCAAACGCCAAGGGCAATGCTATTTCGGTAGTAATTAAATTAGGATTGCCGGCAGTTGCCTCAAAAGACAATGGCTTAATAAGCACCTTTTGGTAAAGTTGAGGTTGTGTGTTTTCTATTTTTAGTTTGTATGGATTTAGCTCGAAAGAAAAAACGTCCTGTTCATAAAACGGAGAAGGAGCCGACTTCTTGAGCATCAAATCCTTATATGTTTTTATGTCTTCTCTTCTTGGTACATTTATGTACGTGATTTTTCTGTTAGATATATTGTAGAAAACACTTACCACCTGTTCAGAGGATAGTGCCTTTGTAGTGTCTGCATTAGAAATATAACTGGCCAGTTTTAAGCTAATCTTATTAAACTCATCCCCGTTTGTTAGTGAAAGCGACCCAGGTTTATCTGGAGAGAACAATTTGACAGAGTCACTATTTACTTTTGCTCCAAATTGGTAAAGCCCTTTTAAACCAACAGACATATTTGACGCTCTTAAACCATCTTCAACGGGCCGGTTACTTATCTGCGCATCATAAAATAAAACTCGCTCTACAAAAGAATAGGTTTTTAACACCCCGCCTGCATAAGCTATCGCAGATGTTGAATCCAAAAAACCTTGATAAAATGAAACTTCAGGAATTTTGTTTTGAAAAAAAATATTATAGGGTGCAATGGTTTTTTCGAGCACATTTACTTTAGAAGCTGAAAACTCGTTCTCAATTGCTTTTTTTGTGAGGTTGTAACCGATTGTTAATACAACAAAAAGCAAAACAGAGATTAAGACCACAAAAGAAACGATAAGCGTAAAGTTTTTACGATAGCTTAATATTCTGGATTTCATTTGTTTCTATTGATTTTTAAGGTGCTTGTCTAAAAAGCTACAAAGTTGCGTGTAAAACTGAAGCTTATGCTCCGGATCTTTAAACAACTGCGTTTCGTTCTCGTTAAGTATGTAATTTACCAGAATATTTCTATCACGCAATTCTTTAACAAACTGATTGGTTTCTGTCACATTCACTTTTGAATCTTTTCCACCTTGGGCAATTAAAATGGGAACCTTAACTTTTTCGACCTGAAAAACTGGCGACGACTTTTTTAGATAATCAACATCCGCTTCTGGGTCACCAATCATCTCGTTCAACATCAATTTATACGGCTTATAATAAGCAGGAAAGCCCTTAATATAGGTAAATAAATTTATGTAACCAGAATAAGAAGCAACACACTTATAGGTTTTGGGGTGGCTAATTGCTTGGTTTAAGGCAGAGTAGCCCCCAAACCCGTAGCCAAAAGCCGCAATCCGTGTAGAATCTGCAATGCCCTGCTCAATTAACCAAGCTACACCTTCAAAAATATCGTCTTGCATTTTAACTCCCCATTGTTTAAAACCTGCGTTTTGAAAAGCTTTACCGTAACCGGTAGAACCCCTGTAATTCATCTGCAAAACAGCATAGCCACGGTTGGCCAAAAACTGTACTTGGGGCTGGTAACCCCAAACATTACGGGTTGATGGGCCTTGGTGCGGTATAATTACGCAAGGGAGATTTTTAGCTGTTTTGTTTAAAGGCAAAGTTAAATGACCGTGAATTGTTAATCCGTCTGTAGTTTTGTAGCTTATCGGTTTCATTTCGCACATATTTTGCGACTTGATTTCGGGGTTGACGTCAGAAAGTTTGCCTAATTTTTTTTGTGCTACACTATAAATATAATAAGCCCCTGGACTTTTATCCGTATACGATTTCACGATGAAGTTTTGCGCTAATGAATCTTGGTCAACAATCTCAATTACTTGATCAGGCAATTTCAATAACATCAATTCATACATTTTTTTATACGTGGGATCTAAAAATTGCATCTTACGCTTATCCACCTCATAGCTCACATATCCTGGTCGTCCGGTTGCACCAATCTTACCGACTTCCAAAACATCAGCATCAGTATTTTCAAAGATAACCTTCTGCTCTTCGCCCCTAAAACAATCAAATTGTACTAAAGCAAGTTTATCACGATTTAGGTTCGATAATGCATATATAAAACGCTTATCTTTCGCAAAGCCGATGGGCTTTAGGGTGTTTTTAAAGTTGTTGCTAATAATGGGCTTTAATTGTTCATTGCTGTTCTTACGAAAATAAATGGTTTCATTTACGCCATCGCCACCAACGCCTAAGTTTACATCTCCGTTGTCATCTGCATACCATAATAAAATGTTGCCCGGGTTTGCAGCAAAAAGCTTTTTTTCTCCCGTTAGGATGTTTAGTTGATAAACGTCGAAAAACGATGCATCTCTCTCGTTTACTGTAATTAAAACATTATTTTTTGTATGTACAACATAGTCGAGTATGTTAATTTGTGCACTAGGTTTACTTTTAACATTAGTTTGTTTTTTACCATCCCTATCTACCAAAAAAGCGCCATATCTATTTAAACTGTCTTTTTGTTTTATGCACAACAACTTTTGATTTCCTACCCAATTGTAAGTCTTAACAGACACATCGGTTAAATTAGTGATTTGCTGAGTCAGCGTATCAGCAACTGAGCGAACAAAAAGATTTTGCTTACCATTTACAGTTTGTAAGAAAGAAAGGTATTTTCCGTTTGGAGAAATGCGGTAATCTGTA